>JBLNCO010000329.1:0-3082 GCA_050260715.1 Hyphomicrobiales bacterium
TCGGGTTCTCGACGCTCGCAAGGCCGCTGCCGGTCATTTCGAACACGCCCACTTCGTCGGTGGCGCCGAAGCGATTTTTGACCGCGCGGAGAACACGGAGCGCGCCACCTTCGGCGCCTTCGAAGTAGAGGACGGCGTCGACGAGGTGTTCGAGGAGGCGCGGGCCGGCGATCTCGCCGCCTTTCGTGACGTGGCCGGTGACCACCGTGGCGATGCCCGTGCCCTTCGCCCACTGCACGAGCCGCGCGCCGGCTTCGGCGAGTTGCGCCGGGCCGCCGGTGCGCGTTTCGAGACCCTCGACGTACACGGACTGGATGGAGTCGACGACGGTGACCGAAGCGCCGCAGCCTTCGGCGGCCGCGAGGGCGGCATCGAGGTTCGTTTCGGGCACGAGGGTGACGGGGGCGTCGCCGAGGCCGAGGCGGGCAGCACGCATGCGCACCTGGCGCGCCGATTCTTCGCCGCAGACGTAGGCGATGGCGTGGCCCCGCTCGGCGAGCCGCGCCGCTGCCTGGAGCATGAGGGTCGACTTGCCGATACCGGGATCGCCGCCGACGAGGACGAGCGAGCCAGGAACAAGCCCACCGCCAAGCACGCGGTCGAGCTCGACGAGGTCGGTGAGGAGGCGGCCGGCCTGGTCGTCCGGGACCTCGGGGAGGGCGATCGTGGCGGCGGGAGCGGCGGTGCGAGCGGCGCGATGCGCGAGCGGCGCCGGTCGCGGGGCCGCGGTGAACTGTTCGAGGGTGTTCCATGCGTGGCACTGCCGGCACTGCCCGGCGTAGCCGGGCGATTCCCAGCCGCAGGCGGAGCAACGGTAGCCACGAACGGTGCGCGCCATGGGCGCAATCGTACGGGCGGCGGCGGACCCGCGCAGCCCGCCGGTTGCCCGCCGCCGGGTTCGCGTGCAGCATCTGCGGACATGGCGGCGGAAACGTCGGTCGACTTCACGCTGGCGTGGCTGGCGGCGTGTGCGGTGCTCTGCGCCGTGGCGTTCGTGGCGCCGGCGCCGCGCGGCAGGTTCGCGGCGATCAGTGGGCGGCGCTTCGCGTTGGCCGTGTTTGGCGTCGCGTTCGTCCTGCGGGCCGTGCCGCTGGTGGCGATGAAGTTGCCCGGCGACGCGCTCGTCCAGTTCGACATGGATTCGTACCGGATAGTCGCGAAGCTCGTGCGCGGCCACGATGACGTCTACTCGCAACCCGACCGGTACCCGTACCTGCCGTTCCAGATGTACTTGTTCGCGGGTGCCGACTGGCTTTCGGGCTGGTCGGACGCGCCGTTTCTGTTGCTCGCGCGGTTCCCGCAGGTGCTTGCCGATGCGGGCATCGCGGGGCTGCTGGCGGCGTGGCCGCGGACGCCCGCGAGCGGCGCCGACCCGCGGCGGCTCGGCGTGGTGTACGCGCTGAACCCGACGACCATCCTGATCGCGACGATCCACGGCCAGTTCGATAGCGTGCCGCTGTTCTTCCTGGTGGCCGCGGTGTTCATCGCGGGCCGCGGCGAGCCTTCGGACCGCCGCGCGGCACTGACGGGCCTCGTGCTGGGCATGGCGATCCTTTCGAAAACGTGGCCGGTGGTGGCGCTCCCGCTGATCGCGTGGCACGCGGGCGGCTGGCGCGAGCGGATCATCTGCGCGGTTGCGACGGGTGTGCTTCCGCTGGCGGGGCTGCTGGTGTACTGCGCCGTGTTTACCGTCGGCCCCGATTCACCGCTCGACGCGGTGACGGGCTATAGCGGGGTGATCGGCACGTGGGGGTACCAGCTCGTGCTGCAGCACCTGGGGAACTGGGGTCTGCCCGGCGCTCACCGGCTGGTGCGGGAGTCGTTCCACGTCGACCAACAGCTGCTGGCCGTGCTCGTCGCGCTGGCGGCGGTGGCATCGCTGCGGCGCTCGCTGGAGGTGGGCACGGCAGTAGTCATCTTCGTCTTCTACGCGGCGGCGCCCGGCTGGGGGTACCACTGGCTCGCCTGGGCGCTGCCGTTCGCGCTGCTGGCGCTGCCGCTGCCGGCTTCGGGGGCGTACGCTGCGGTGGCCAGCGCGACGCTCGCGGCGGTGTTCTACGGCTACGGCGGGGTGGACTACGGCCTGTTCGAGCTGTTCGATTCGGGCTCGGCGGTGATTCGCTACCGCTGGGCGGTCGGCGTCCCGATGTGGGGGTTGTCGGTGCTGCTGGCGGTGGGGCTGCTGGCGTGGCCCTGGCTGCAGCGACAGTTCCGTGCGAGCCCGGCCCCGCGCGCGGGGGACATCGAAGAGGCGCGGCCGGCGGGCTAACGGATCCCTTACTCTCGGAGCAGAACTGGATCTATGCTTCGGCGTCAGAACAGGAGGGGACGCCGATGACAACCATAGAGAAGACTGGCAGTACGAACAGCGCGCCCGCGCGCGTGTGCTCGTGGGACACCGACCCGAACCCGGAATACAACTTCTACACCACGGGGAACGTGGAAGAGATCGTGCCCGGCGTTTCGGTGCCGTTCACCGCGACCTTCTTCCAGGAGATGGACTACCGCGGCGTGCTGGAGCTGCACCAGCGGGGCCAGGTCGAGGACCTGATGCACGCGTTTCCACCGCCGCAGGCCAACTTCATCGGCGTGTTCGGTGGCCGGTTCGCGCTGAACCTCGCGTGGGCCAACGCGCTCATCGCCTGCTGGACGACTACCGAAGGTTCGGGGCTGATGGAGCAGTTCATCACGACCGACAAGGCCGACGTGAGCTCCGGGGCGCTGGCGGACCGGGAGCGCGCGGCCGAGGTCCAGCGGCGCATCTACCGGTACCTCTGGCCGCAGTGCGTGGCGGCGATCGACGCGACGAACCGCCAGGTGGTCGCCCTGCGCAAGGAGCAGGCCGGGATCGACTTCGCGGCCATGAGCGACCGCGCGATCTGGCGGTACCTGACGCGCCTGCAGGGGGTGCAGAAGCACCTGTTCGCGAACCACCTGGGGGTGAGCGGCGCGGCAGGGGAACACGCGAGCCTGACGGGCAAGCACCTCGCGGCGAACCTCGGCGAGCGGTTCGATGAGGCGATGGTCGCCGGCCTGACGACCGGCCTCGGCGAGGTCGAGAGCGCGCGGCCGGGGTTCGAAC
>JBLNCO010000330.1:0-6702 GCA_050260715.1 Hyphomicrobiales bacterium
TGGCGGTGGCACCGCATCCGCAGTTCGTGCGCGTGGAAGACCACATCCTCCTCGAGCTGCCGGTGAACATCGCGCAGGCGGCGCTGGGCGCGCGGGTGACCATCCCGACGCTCGACGGCGAGATGGAGTTCGAGGTGCCCCCCGGGACGCAGAGCGGCGAGGAGTTCGTGCTGCGCGGAAAAGGTGTGCCGCACCTCCGCTCGGGCGGCCGCGGCGACATGGTCGTGAAGGTGACGGCGGTGATACCGGAGGACCTGAACGACGAGCAGCGCGAGTTGCTCACGAAGCTCGCGGAAACCATGGGCACACCGGTGCTTCCGAAGCGCAGCGGGCGCGGGTTCTTCGAGCGCATCCGCGACGCCATGGCTGGCTGAGCTCGGCTGTACCCTTCGCTAGCACGGTTCGCGGCATCCGGGGCAGACAGCTGGGTTTACGTCGCGGCTTTCGGTTCGCGGCGGTTGTAGCGGTTGGCGGCGGCTTCGGGGCCTTCGGTCATGATCATCTCGATGGCGTCCGCGGCGAGGCGAGCCGTTTCTTCGAGGATGCGCCTGTCTTCGCCGGCGGGGTTGCTCAGGACCCAATCGGCGACGGCGTCGGGGTCCCACGTGGGCTCGCCACCACGCGTCGGGCGGCCGATGCCCATCCGCACTCGCACGAAATCGGCGCCCACGCTGGCGACGATGCTCTTCAGGCCGTTATGTCCACCGGTTCCGCCACCCGCGCGGATGCGCAGTGCGCCGACGCCCATGTCGATGTCGTCGTAGGCGAGGATGGTGTGCGCGAGGTCGCAGCCGGTCCATTGCATCGCCTGGTTCACCGCCTTGCCGCTGGCGTTGACGTAGGTCTTCGGCTTTACGAGCGCAATCTTCTGGCCCTGGAGATGACCGACGCCGATGTGCATGGTGCTCCCCTGGGCCTTCGGCTGGGTGCCGGCGCGCCTGGCGAGCTCGTTCACGACCCAGAACCCGAGGTTATGGCGCGTGCGGGCGTACTGTTCGCCCGGGTTGCCGAGCCCCACGACGAGCCAGTCGGCCACGAAGCGCGGGCCGCCTCCGAACATCTTGCGAAAGGCCATGTTCGAACTTTGACAAGCGGGGGAGGCAGTGGCAATTCGGTGTGAGGCGGCGCTGGCGGGAGTACACTCCGCGCGAGGTGGTGTGATGCCCGAAACCGTCCGCGATGCGGTGCGCCTGCTGCTGGAATCTACGCTCGAAACGGTCGAACGCGCTGATAGCGCTGCCCGCAGAAGAGCTGACGCAGCCCAGCTCGCATGTCTGCGCGCAGGGTGGGAACCTCTGGCGGCTGACCAATGACATCGACCACGAGACCATCCATGCGGGGCAGGTGCTCGAGGCGCGCTACGAAGGTCATGACACCGCCTCGCCGGTGGAGCGGCTGGTGGCCGAGTGGCTGGTGGCGCGGGCGCGCTTCATCGCGAGCTTCATTGGCATGACGGACGAGGCCTTCAATCGCGAGACGGCGCCGGGCGCGTGGACGTACCGCGAGGTCGCCCAGCACGTGGCCGGCCTGGAGCAGCATTCCCGCAAGGCGATCCTGGCGGACATCGAAGCGCGCAGGGAACCGTGATGTTCATCGGCGATGTGCTGGCCGACCTAGTGTTCGGCACGTTGTATGGCGGGGCGGTTACGATAATCGCCCTGGCCGCGGCCATCCCGTATGGCGCGTGGCAGGGCATCAAGTGGCTCGGGCGAAAGCTCACAGGAGGAAGCGATGGCAACCCGTGAACAGGTCGACGACCTGAAGGCGAAGATGGCGGAGGAGCGCGCGGGGCTGCTCGCCGCCGCCCGGGCGCTTTCGCCCGAGGAGGCCCTGCGCGTGCCGGTGGACGCCGAGGGCGAGGAGCAGTGGACGGCGCTGGAACAGCTCGCGCACCTGTGGGAGATGGAGCGCACGTACGACGCGTGGGTGAGGGCGATCCTCGCGGAGGACGGCGCGGACCTGGGGAAGGTGCAGTGGCAGACCGTGCCGATCCCGGTGGAGGAGGCGAACAACCACACGGTCGACGAGCTCATCCGGGGGCTCGAACAGGAACGCGCGTACACGCTGGGGCTTATCGACGGCATGCCGCTCGAGGCGTTCGACCGCAAGGGGAACAGCCCGATGTTCGGCCAGCTGACGGTGCTGCAGTGGCTGCGGTCGTTCTACCGGCACGACCGGCAGCACGCCGCGCAGATCCAGGGGCGCAAGAGCGACTACCAGCCGAACTTCAAGGGCAAGGAGCCAAACCAGCGGAAGATGCGGCTCGAGCAGGTGGCGCGGCGGCAGGCGCAACAGGCCGGCGGCGGGTAGCGGCCCGCCGGGAAGGGGACGCGATGTCCATCGAGGCGAACCGGGAGCTCGTGCAGCGGCTGTTCGACGAGGTGTGGAACGCCGAGACGCCAGGCACCATCGAGGAGCTGTACACCGAGGACTTCGTGTCGGACTACCGGCCGTACGGCGAATTGCGGCACGGCCACCAGGCCATCCGCGACATGGTGGCCGCGGCGCGCCGCACCTTTCCGGACTACCGGGAAGAGCTGGTCGACATGGTCGCCGAAGAGGAGCGCGTGGCGGTGCGGCTGCGCATCACGGGGACGCAGTTGGGCGCCTGGGGCCCGATCGCGCCCACAGGAAAGCGTGTTTCGTACGAGGAGATGCTGATTTTGCAGGTGCGGGATGGGCGCGTGGCGAGCCAGCGGGGCATCGCGGACAACCTGTCGGCGCTCCGGCAGCTGGGCGTCATGCCCGTCCCGCCAGGCCAGACCGGGGCACGGCCGGGTTAGCTTCGGCCGCGCGCTGCCGGCGTGCGGCGCGGGAGCGGTTCGAGGCGTGTGGGTACCACGGAGCGCCAGCCGCAGCGCTCGCATTCCTTGATGCGGATGGCGCGGCTTTCGATGTGCACGAAGTAGCGCCAACGGTGTTCGCAGCGAGTCCTGTGTTCCATGGCAACATCATGCCATGCTCATATGAACGAATTGTTGCCGGGCGCCCGGGCCCGGGAGGGCGGCCCGGGCCACGTTGCCGCGTTCGCGGATCGATTGTTAGAGTTAACTTCTGCCCGATGTTGATCGACCTGCACTCCCACACCTGGCCACGCTCGCACGATAGTGTGCTCAACCCCGATGACCTGATAGTCCGCGCCAAGGCCGCGGGCCTCGACGCCATCGTGTTTACGGAACACGACACGGTCTGGGACTACACGTCCATCGAAGAATTGCGGGCCAAGCACAACTTCCTCGTGCTGGCCGGGGTGGAGATCAGCACCGACGACGGCCACATCCTCGCGTTCGGCATCGACAAGTACGTGTTCGGGATGCACCGCTCGAAGGAGCTAGCGAGCTACACCGAGAAGGTGGGGGGCGCGCTGGTCGCGGCACACCCGTATCGTCGGCAGATGCCGTGGTTCAGCCGGAACGACGAGGAGTACCAGGCGGCGCTCGAAAAGGCGAGCCGGAATCCGGCCTACCAGTACGTGAAGGGCCTCGAAGAGCTGAACGGCCGGGGGAGCGACAAGGAGAACGAGTTTTCGCGGCGGCTGTGCGAGATGATGAATCTCCCGGGCACGGCCGGCACCGACTCCCACGCGATCAGCGATGTGGGCAAGTGCGCCACCTACTTCGAGCGCGAGATCCACGACGAGCGCGAGCTGATCGAGGAGCTGAACGCGCAGCGCTACTACGCGGTGGACCTTCGCAGCGGGCAACCGATCGCCGCGCGGGGCTAGCGGCGTGCCCTTCGGGGTATGTTGCGTTCACGCAGGGTGACGAGGATAGTAGTAACCGACTGCCGCTGGACGCGTTCGGTACAAAAGCACGGCAAAGGAAGAGTCTCCATGACCTACGTCATTACCTCCCCCTGCATTGATGTGCAGGACCAGGCCTGCGTCGAAGTTTGCCCCGTCGACTGCATCCATTTCGACGAAGGCGAAGACCGGATGTTGTACATCAACCCCGAAGAATGCATCGACTGCGGTGCGTGCGAACCGGCGTGCCCGGTGACCGCCATCTTCGCGGAAGACGATGTGCCCGGCGACCAGAGCGCGTTCAAGGAGATCAACGTGCTCTGGTACAGCGATAAGGCTGCCGCCAGAGCCCAGGTGGAGAGCCTGAAACCCGCCTGAGCCTCCTCTCGCGCCGAGTGTTACGGGGCCGCCGAGGCGGCCCCTTTTCCGTGCCTTCCGGATTGACCGTGGGCCGCTTCCCGGTAGCCTAGAACTCTGCGTTACGTATCCAAGCGTGGCGCCAGGAGACACACATGGCTGAACGCATCACTATCGCGGCAACGCCGCGGAAGATCCTTGGCAAGCAGGTCAAGCAGCTCCGGCGCCAGGGCCGCCTCCCCGGCAACGTTTACGGCAAGGGCCTCGTATCGGTCGCGATCGACATCGATGCGCGCGAATTCCAGCGCACCCTCCGCTCGCATGGCGTCCGGGGCATGTTCGAGCTGGCGATCGAAGGCGAAGCGAAGCCGCGGTACGTGATCGTCCGCGGGATGACCCGTTTCGGCGGTACAGGCGACCCGTTGCACGTCGACTTCTTCCAGGTCGACCCGAACAAGCCGATCCAGGCGAACGTGCCGCTGCGGCTCGTGGGCGAAGCCCCGGCAGTTCGCGACCTCGCGGGCACCCTGCTGGCCAGCTTGGACGTCCTCTCGGTTCGCTGCCTGCCGCTCGACATCCCCGAGGCGATCGAAGCGGACGTGGCGATGCTGAAGAACTTCGATGTCTCGATGACCGTGGGGGACATCACGCCTCCGCCGAACGTCGAGATCCTGAACGACCCATCGATTACCGTGGCGACCGTGACACCGCCGCGCATCCGCCTGGAGGCTGGCGAACCCGGCGAGGAGGCCGAGGAAGGCGCAGCAGCCGAGGAGGGCGGTGCAGAGGAAGCGGCAGTGGCAGCCGAAGCCGACTAGCGGATCGTGGCCAATCGCACGTACCCCGCCAACCCGGCCGAGGCCGCGCTGCGGCTGTTCGTCCGGTGGTTCGGTACACGGTACGCGCGGGCAACGCAGGTTCTCGAGCAGGAGAACACCGACCACGGCCTCCGTGGCGTGCTGCGCGTTGGCCGCCAGTGGACGCTGGCGATGGCGGTGGTCGACACGCTCTCGCCGGAAGCCGACCTGCCGTTCGAGGCCGCGCGCGCGGCGGTCGAACAGCGTCTCGACGCCGGCGGGCGATCGCTGGCGATCTGGGTACCGCGCGGAGCGCAATTGCCCACGGGCGAACCCGCGCTTTCGGAACTGATTGCGGCGGCCGAGACGGCCCGGGCGGTGCCAGGCGGCCGGCTGGAGCTTCGCCTGCCGGTGCGGCTCCATCTCCGGCGCACGGCCACGACCGGCTCGGTGGTGACGGCTCTCGGCGGGCTGGCGGCCTCGTGGGCGCAGTTCACGAACCGGGTGCCCGGCAGCTTCCAGCTCAATTCGCTCGACCTGTTCCGCCTGCCGGCTGTACCCGAAGAACGCGAGGAGCTCGCGGAGCGGATCGTGCTGGCAGCGGGCCAGCCGGACGTCGATGAGGGCGTGGCCATCCCCGCCGAGGACGCCTGGACGGTCAACGACCTCGAAGAGGGCGGCTCGTGTGTGCTCGGTTCGCCAAAGCCCGAGAACGACGAAACGAGCGCATCGCTGCGGCGCAACCTGCGGACACTGCTGCGGGCGGCCGCGCCGGCACTGCAGCAGGAGGCCGACGCGAAGGCGCTGATCGTGCTGGGGGCGGCGACGTACGCGGAGGAAGAGAAGCTCTCGTGGGCGCTGCGCGGCATGGACCCGGCGCTCTACGGCGGCTACGACCTCATCATGACCGTCGCCGACGGGGTGGTGAAGCCGCTGCTGCTTCCCGGGCGCGCGGCACTGCCCTGGGACGCGTAGCGGGCAGGGTGACGGTAGAGTCGGCGCGGGTAGGATAAGCCTGTGGCGAACGCGTGGAGGCGGACAGCTCGAGAGCGGCTCGGGCGCGTCACCACACGGCAACTCATCCGGTCCATCTGGCTTGGCACGCTCATCGGAGCCGTCTCGGGGCTCGGGGCGATCCTCTTCGCGTGGAGCATCCATTTCGCGACAGACCACCTGCTGGGGACGATCGCCGGGTACCACCCGCCGCAGCCCGCGGGCGAAGGCAACGAGGCAGGGTCCGGGCCGGAACGCGCATGGGCGCTGCCGCTCGTGCTCGGGCTCGGGGGGCTGCTCTCGGGCGTGCTCGTGTTCTCGCTGGCGCCGGAAGCCGAAGGACACGGCACCGACGCGGCCATCGCCGCGTACCACCGCAGGAGTGGCCGGACGCGCCTGCGGGCGGTACCCGTGAAGCTGATCGCGTCGGCGATCACCATCGGGTCGGGCGGTGCGGCGGGGCGCGAAGGGCCCACCGCGCAGATCGGCGCCGGGTTCGGGTCGTGGGTTGCGGACGCACTGCATCTCGGGGCGGCGGAGCGCCGCCGCGCGCTGGCCGCGGGCATGGGCTCGGGTATCGGAGCGATTTTCCGCGCGCCGCTCGGTGGCGCGCTCATGGCGGCCGAGGTGCTCTACAAGCACGACTTCGAGGCCGAACTCATCCTGCTGGGGCTGATCTCGTCGATTGTCGGATACTCGGTGTTCGGGCTCTGGGCAGGGTGGGACCCGATCTTCGGCGGGAGCCAGAACTTCTCGTTCTCGCACCCGAGCGAGCTGCCGTACTACGCCGCGCTCGGCCTGCTCTGCGGTGTC
>JBLNCO010000331.1:0-3123 GCA_050260715.1 Hyphomicrobiales bacterium
ACCGAACCGTTCGCGCAGGACGACCGCCGCGAGCGGCCCATGAAGCATGACTGGCGAGGCTTCGTCGGCCGGCCCGACCGGGACGCCGGCTTCGCGCGAGAGGCGCAGGAGCTCGACCGGGCTGTGGGCACGGAAGAGGTCGTGGCCCCACGTCGCGAGCTCCGTGCGCTCGGGGTCGACGTCCCAGGTTCGCGCGAGGGCCAGCGCTTCCTCCAGCACGCGCTCGACGTGCCGCACGAGGCCGGCCGGGCGATCGGCCATTTCCGCACGGAGGCGGGCGATCTGCGTACGGATGGTGCTCGCCACTAGCCCTCGGGCCCCAGCTTGCGGCCACCGACCAGGTGGAGGTGGAGGTGGTGGATCGTCATACCTGCATCGTCGCCCACGTTGAAGGCGAGGCGGTAGCCACGCTCGAACACCCCCTCGACGCGGGCGACCTCGCGGGCGGTGGTGAAGAGCGCCGAGAGGAGTTCGGCGTGGCTCCAGTCGAGGTCGCGGGCGTTATCGATGTGTTCGCGCGGGATTACGAGGTCGTGGATCGGCGCGCGCGGGTTGATGTCGCGAATGGCGAACACCTTCTCGTTCTGGACGACCATCTCCACGGGGATCTCGCCACGGCTCATTCGGCAAAAGAGGCAGTCTTCGGGCATGGCGCGATTGTAGCAGTGCAGCCAGGGCAGGCTCCCCCGAGCCGTGAGAGACCCGCAAGGTCCGGCCGCGTTCGTGCGATCGGGTCATCGGGCCAGCGGCGGAACATGGGGCGTCCACGCGACGCCGTGGCCGGAGGATGCAATGAGCGACAAACAGGAGACGCGGTACCGGCTGCCGCAGGAGCACGGGATCCCCGACCCCGAAGCGGAATCGGCGGCGCTGAGCGGCGACGTGCCACCGGCCGACCCGGAAATGGCCGGCGAATCGGCGCCGGGCGAGCCGAGCCGCGCGGAGATCTTCGCGCTGAACCCGGAGCTTGCGGGGGAGGACGGCGTCTCCGCGGGGTCGCCGACCATGCCCGAAGGCCCGGATGACGGCCTGCCGTACGTCGCGGGCGCGCCGAAGCAGGGGAAGACAGAGCCGCTGGAGCCGGCGCCGCCGCCCGAACGGCCGGATTGGGCGTCGACGCCCGCCGAGCGGCACGACGACATGGAGCCCCCGAAGGGCGGTGATTCTCCGTAACCGCCTGGCCGCGCTACGCTCGCGCCGATGGATGTCCTCGGCGAGCTGGCGGAGCAGTACCCCGCGTGGTGGGTCGACCTGCTGGGCGAACACAACCACGTGGGCGGCATCGAAACCACCCGCTGGCTCCTCGACCGCGCCCGCCTGCGCCCCGGCGACCACATGCTCGACTGTGGCGCGTTCGTTGGCGGCGCGGCGCGCCTGGCAGCGAGCGAGGGCATCGTCGTGGTGGCCACGGACCTCGCGCCGGACTTCCTGCGCGCGGGCCGATCGCTCGAACACGGAGAACACGTGACGTGGGTCGCCGCCGATACCCGGAAACTCCCGTTTCGCGACGGCACCTTCGCGAGCGTGTGGTCGCTCGACAGCTCGATCTTCCCGCGCGAGATGAGCCGCGTCGCGGCAGCCCGGGCCACGATTTGCCTCTGCTGCGAAGTCCCGGCCGACGGCCGCGGCGGGTTCGAGTCGCTCATCGAGGAGTGGTCCGCGTTTGGCTGGCAACTGTCATCGCACCGGTCGATGACGCTGGAAGCGCTGCAGGCGTGGCGGCAGGCCGAAGCGCAGCTCGTGATGCGCCGGCCGCACTTCGAACAGCGCTACGGGACGCGCCCGTACCTCGCGCAACTCGACCTTCTAGGCGAACTCGTCCGCTCGTACGAGCGCGGGGGCGTGGGGCACGGCCTGTTCGTGTTCGAACGCGGATTCTGATGGCTAGTCGGGCAGTTCCCCGGCAGCCTGCACGAAGCCGTCGAGGGGTTCGAAGAGGCGCCGGCCGGCCTCGGTGAGCGCGTAGATTCGCGCGCCGGCATAGCCCGGCTCGGGTGAGCGTTCGATGAGACCGACCGCCATGAGGTCGCGCAGGGCGAGGGCCAGTGCGCGCGGCGTGACTCCCGGCAGGGTGTTCTCGAGCTCGTGGTAGCGCGTGTAGCCGCGCCCGACCTGGGCGACGACCGGCATGGCCCACTTGCGCAGGACAACCGGGTAGACGCCGAGCTCGGTGACCATGCTCGCGAGCGCCGCAGCGCGCGGGCCCATGCGCGCGCCGAAGGCGGAGAGGCGATAGGTGCGCGGGCGGCCGGTCGAGGCGACTTCGACGAGGCCCTTGCGCATGAGGTCGCGAAGGGCGGCGTTGGTGGCGTCGCGGCTGCCTTCGATGCGGCGTGCCAGCTCGCCCGCGGAGAGCTCACCACCGAACTGGAGGGCGGCAACGACCGGCGGCGCCCAACGATGATGGAAAAGGCCGATGGAACGTTCGAGCGACACGCCAGGGTTTCCCCCGTTGACCTGTCCGCCGCACCGCTATACTTTTCGCCGCCACGATACCAGAAGGAGGACAGCCATGGCAGCTAACCTGGACTACCGGACCGAGGTAACGGTGACGCTCTCGGTTACTGACCTCGAGCGGGCGGTCGCATTCTACCGGGACGTGCTGGGCCTCGAACAGCGGCTGTTTCTCCCGGAGATGAACTGGGCCGAGCTGACGACGCCGCTCGCGGGCTGCACCATCGGCATGGGGGTGAACCCGGAGGGCCAGCGCGGCGGGACGGCGATCAGCCTGGGCGTGAACGACATCGATGCCGCTGTCGCCGAACTGGAGCGCCGGGGCGTGCAGTTCAACGAGCGCATGGAAGTGCCGAGGCGAAGCTCGCGATGTTCGCTGACCCCCGATGGCAACCCGCTGATGCTCGCGCAACGGCTGCAGTAGCGCCGGCCTTCGGGCAAATCGGATGCCACCTCCGGGGCCGCAAGCCGGTCTTTCGCCCAGATCGACGCGTCACCCCGGCGGGGCTATGGTGCGCGCGGGAGGGCCACGCCGATGACGGACACGGCACCGGCGGTCCGCAGCGAGCTTCGGCGGGCGCTGAGCCAGGGCGACGCGGTCGTCATCGGCATGGGCTCCATGATCGGCGCGGGCGTATTCGCGGCGTTCGCGCCGGCCGCGAAGGCGGC
>JBLNCO010000332.1:0-8926 GCA_050260715.1 Hyphomicrobiales bacterium
CCGTCGCTGATGTCGACGGTGATGCCCTCCGAACCAGCGCCCGCTTCCCGTGCGAGCGCGCGGAGGGAGGTCGGTCCGCCTGAGGCCTTCGCCGGGAGCTCGGCCACCGCCGCCGGGGCCGAGACTTCCGCAGCGTCTTCGCTGCCAATGCGGACGACGAAGCAGAGGCCACCGCCGTTATTGAAGTAGCCATACACCGCGTGAGCGAGGTATGCGCCGGGGACGAACCCACCGAACATGTCGACGTATTGGGTCCAGTTCGCGATCATCACCGGCTGGCCGATGGGACCCTTTTCGGCGACGCCGAGGAAGGCGGCCACGGCGGTGCCTACCCCCTCGATCGGCTTTGATCCCTTGTCTACCTCTTCGACGTAGACGCCAGGGGTGAGATAAGCAGTAGCCAACGGCTTCCTCCTGATGTGGCTGATGCGGGCGCAATACTACCAGCTACGCGAGGGTGTTGCGCAAGCGTGTAGGAAATCTCTACCTTTACGGTCCAGTTACGGGCAGGTAACTAGACCTCCACGTCGTAACTGGAAGCTGGGACAGAGATCTTCCGCTCCACGGTCTTCTCGTCCGGGAGCTCGATCCGGACGGTGTAGTCGCCCGGCAGGATGCCCGCGAACGAGAACCGCCCCTCCGCGTCGGTCCGGGTTCGAAGTGCCGTCCCCGAGACGGAGATCACGGCCCCTTCGATCACCGTGTCGCCGCGGCGCGCCTGGCCCGCGATCTGCAGCGAGCCCTCGCGCCACTCCTCGCCCACGGCGGTGACGTCGATCTGGGCGGTGCGCACCATCGGGCCTTCGACCGGGGCGTACGCGTCCAGCGGTGCGGTCGCCACCAGCGTGTGGGAAGCGTGCAATTCGTTATCGAGCACACCCCAGAGCTCGTATGGCTTCGCGAGGAAATCCGGGTTCGTCACGCGCAGAAGCACGGGAAAGATGGCATCGACCAGCGCGCCCTTCAGGTGGGCGTCGAGGATGCGGTTGTGGCGGAACATCGAAGCGAGCGCCCGCGAGAGGATGCGGTGCTCGTCGGCGGGCTCCCGCGCCCAGGCGGTGACCATGTAGGAGAGGTCGATGCGCCGCGGCGGCACCTTCCTGGTGGCCCGGCCGTTTGCGTTGCGTTCCACGATCTCGCGGGGGTCGCGAAGGTCGTGCCGTTCGCGAACATCGAACAGGAAGAGGTTGAGCGTCGGCTTCGTGAGCTTGTTCGCCCACTCACGCGTCGGGCGGTCGAACGAGATGTCGATCTCGTTGCCCTCGACGGGCATGTCCGCGATCAGCTGGGCGCGCAGAGACTCATCGACGTCGTTGAACATGCCGCGGCCCTCCTCGTTCCCCCCGGACTTGGCGCGCCCTTAGTCCCGCTCGTCGTCGGCGCGGCGCTGCGCCGGCGCACCGGAAAGCACTGCGCTTGCGGTCGCGTCGGCCTCGTGCTCGGCATGGTCGTCCGCCGCCCCGACCTGCATGCCGCCACCACTGCCACCACCGAGGCCCGAGCGCTGCTGCACCACGTGCGTGAGTTCGTGGGCGAGCGTGTGATGGTCGCCCTCGCCGACGTCGTTGCGCAGGAAGATGTCGCTGCCGATGGTGAATGCCTTCGCCGTAATGCTGCGATTGAGCGAATCGGCTTCGGTGTCGCGGTGCACCTTCACGTCGCTGAAGTCCTCGCCGAACGACGATTCCATCTTCTCCTTGAATCCCACGGAGAGGCCGGCGCCGTTGCCACGCGCGGCATTGATGCGGTCCTGGATGCCCTGGCTCACCGGCCCGCCTTCGAGCCCAACTTCGGGCTTCGGTTGGACGTCGTGCTTCGCCTGGAGCTCCTCGTCCTCGGCCTCGCGCTGGATGTCGTGCTTCGCCTGGAGCTCCTCCTCCTCGCCCTCGCGCTGGATGTCGTGCTTCGCCTGGATCTCCTCGTCCTCGCTCTCGCCGCCCTCGGACTCACGCTGGATGTCGTGCTTCGCCTGGATCTCCTCGTCCTCGCCTTCGCCGCCCTCGGACTCGCGCTGGATATCGTGCTTCGCCTGGAGCTCCTCGTCCTCGCTCTCGCCGCCCTCCGATTCGCGGCGGATGTCGTGCTTCGCCTGGATATCCTCCTCGTCCTCGGCGGCCCGCTGCGCGATCATCCGCGCGACGTGCTGGTTCCCGACCGTCGCCCCGAGTTGCACGAGCGGATGTTTCGGAGGGGCGAAGGCGGGCTGCTCCGGGCTCCGTCCCGGCCTGTTCAGGAGCGATTCGCGTTCAGCGCGCTGCGCGAATTCCTGTGTCATGTCACGGCCCTCCAATGCGGGCAATCATAGTGCGAGCAACCTCCTCGGCTCTACCCCCGGCCCGGCCGGCTTTCCGGCCGAACCAGGGCGACGTATTCGCCGAACTCCGCGTCCGTCACCATCCTGCCCAGTTTCTGATACTCGCGCCGCGTGGCGCGGATGAAGTGGCGCATCCCGATCGAGGTCCCATCGCTCGCGGCCAGGAACGCCGCCGCCAGCACGATGTTCCGAATGTTGCCTCCGGCGATCCGGAACTGCCGGGCGAGGAACGCGAAGTCCACGTCGTCGTCGAGCGGCGCTTCGGGCGAAATCGTGCGCTCCCAGATACGCCGGCGGTCGTCCTCTTCGGGCATCGGGAAGTCGATGACGAAGTGCATGCGGCGAAGGAACGCTTCGTCCAGGTTCATCTTCAGGTTCGTGGCGAGGATGACCATGCCCGAGTACTCCTCCATCCGCTGGAGGAGGTAGGCCGTTTCCACGTTCGCGTAGCGGTCGTGGGCGTCCTTCACCTCGGACCGCTTGCCGAACAGCGCGTCGGCTTCGTCGAAGAACAGGATCGCGTTCGAGCTCTCGGCCTCGCGGAAGATGTTCCCGAGGTTCTTCTCCGTCTCGCCGATGTACTTACTGACCACGCCGGAAAGGTCGATCTTGTACAGGTCGAGCCCGAGGTGCCCCGCGAGGACGTCCGCGGCCATCGTCTTCCCCGTGCCCGACTGCCCCGCAAACAGCGCCATAAGCCCTTTGCCCATCGCCAGCCGGCGGTCGAAACCCCAGGAGTCGTACACCTGGTGGCGGTGCTCCACGAAGGCGCACATCTCGCGCAGCTGCTCGGCCGCGTCCTCTGGCAGGATCAGGTCCGTCCAGCTGTAGTGGGGCGTCACCTTCTTCGCCAGGTCGCTCAGGATCGGCGCCGATTGCTCCCGGGCTGCGGCGTACAGGTCGTCGATGGTGATGCGCGGCTGGTGAGGGTCGCGAAGCTGTGCCCGGCCACGCGCCGCCCGGAGCCCATCGGCGATACCCCGCGTTCGAAGCCGGAACTTGCCAGCCAGCGACTGGAGCTCCTCGCCGGATACGGCCTCGCCCGCCAGGCCGGCTCGCCAGCGCTCGAGGCGGCCGTCGAAGTCCGGCGCCTCGACGCTGACCTCGATTCCCGGCCACGCCGAGCCCTCGTGGCTCGCGAGCAGCACGAGCGGCGCCAGGGGCTCGGTCTCCAGCCGCCCGAAGAGGTGCCTGCGGGCCTCCGCGGAGAGCCCGTCGAGTCCGCGCAGCAGCACGGCCGCGTCGAGCAGCGCCCCCTCGCGGAGCGCGACGGTGATGGCCACCTCAGGCGGCTCCTCCTGCACGAGCTGGCCGAACGCGATGTCGATGAGCGAAAGCCCTGCGGCCGCTGCCAGCGTTTCCGCGCTCGCCAGCACGAGGTCGTCGTCGATGCCCTTGAGGGCGACGACCGGCGGCCTCAGCCCGCCCGCCGCCAGCTTGCCAAGCTCCGCCAGGCTTTCGCGCCCGGGGGAATCGCCGTCTGCGGGGCGCAGCCGGCCGTGGACCTGGAGATGCTCGTCGAGCTCCCGCGAACCGAGAAGGTGGGCGGCGATCCGGCTATCGAGCGCGATGTACCGCGCAGCCAGCGGCGTCGACGGTTGGCCGGGCTCGTCGTGGAGCGTGACCAGCCGCAGGCGGCGCAACGGTTGCGCCGCGTGGAAGCGGTCGCGCGCGGCCCGTCGCTGGCCAGGTGGCGCGAGCAGCCGGAGCGCCAGCTCCACCCGCGGGCGCCGCTTCGAGACATCGTCCTGCACGTACGAAATGAGCCGCTCGATGCCGAGGTCGGCTTCGCTGGCCAGGCAGAGCAACAGGACCCCCACGTCGAACGGTTCCAGCTGGGCCAGCTGCACGAGCCGCCCGAGCGGTCCCGTGGCGCTGGCGGTGAGCTGTTCCAGCCGGGCGCGCACGGGCGCGAGCGGGTCGCCATCGGTGGGGGCGGCGGCGGCCAGCCGGTCGGCCTCCGCGTCGGAAACGTAGAGCCCGCGATACTCGTCCTCGCCCACGGGAATCCCGGATGCGCGCATGCGCTCCAGTTCGAGCTGCATGAGCTCATGGACGAGGCGCAGCCCCTCGGCGATGCTGTCGGTTGGCGTTCTGACCGCCCGGGTTCGGGACCGGGAAACGGTGGTCACGGCAGCTACAACGTCGAGTTGTCACAGCTGACGACTTCCACGCCCTCGAGGGTCGTGGAGGCGTACGTCGATGTGCCGAGGTACTGCCCACTCACCACGTGTGTCCCTCCGGGGAGGGTGTAGAAGAAGGCGGCGGCGCTGCTGTAGGTAAGCTCCTGCGAGTCGACCACTGCCCCATCGACCAGCAACTGCACGGTGCCCTCCTCGACCAATATCTGACCCGCATACATGACGTACGCGTAAAACACCGCATTGTCGGCTGCACACCCTTCGAAGCCGGGCGAGATGAAGCCCACGGTGGTGATAAGCGACCCGCCGCCACCGCCACCGCCACCACTACACGCGCTGACTTCAAGTCCCTCCAGCTCCGTCGAGGCGTACGTCGAGGTGCCGAGGTACCGCCCGCTCACTGTATGGGTCCCTTCGGGGAGGGTGTAGAAGAAGGCCGCCGGGCTCTCGGAGGTGAGCTCCTGCGAGTCGACGACCGACCCATCGACGAGCAACTGCACGGTGCCTTCGGGTACGAACGACTCATCCGAAAGGAAGACGTACGCGTAGAACCCGGCATCCTCGCCTGCGCACCCTTCGAAGCCGGGCGAGATAAAGCCCGAAGTAAAGATCAGCGCTTCCGTGAGCGTGACCTGCACCGCGGACGCTGTCGTACAGGCGCTCCCGCTGCAGGCAGTGACCGAGACGGTCACCGTCCCGGGCGAATCGCGGAAGGTGCTGAACGACGGCCCCGGTCCGCTGCCGCTGGCCGGCGACCCGCCCGCAGCCTGCCAGGAGATCGAAGTGAAGCCCCCGACGGCGGTCACCGTGCAGTTGATGTCCGCCGGCGCTACCGACGATGTCGCACTGCAAACCACCTGCACGTTTGTCGGCGCGGCTGGCCCGGTGGGCGGTGGTGGCGGTGGGGGCGTCGTCGGCGGTGGCGTTGAGGTCCCACCGCCTGCGTCGTCGAAGTTCACCGTCACTGGCCGCGACGACGACGTGCACATCGTGACATTGCAAGCTGAAATACCGATGGTTGCCGTCGTATTCGACGTGAAGTTGGTGGTTAGCGTCGTCTTCCCGGTCGCCGGTGCGAACTGGACACCGTTCACGGTCCAGCGCGTTGTCGAGTAGTCGCCCTGGATGTTCGCGTTACAGGTCACTACGGCGTTCTTCGGCGACTGGCTGTAGGCGACGCCGCAACTGACATCGACGGAGCTCGGCGCGAGGATTGGTGGCGGGGTCGGGGTCGCAGTGCCGGTTGGGCTCGGGCCGGCCGTGCCCGTTCCCGTGGGCGAGGTCGTGCCGGTCCCGCTCCCGGGCGTGCCCGACCCGCCGGGCGTCACAGTCCCGCTCGGGCTCGCCGATGCGGACCCACCGGGCCGCGGCGACTGGTTCAGTCCCGCGCGGGTGTTCGACGGCTCGGGCGAGGGCGTCGCGCCCTCGATGACCTCGGATTTCTTGATCCCGTCGTTCGGGTCGTATTCGAGCTCGACGACCGCCGGCCCGTTGCTGTTCTGGGTTTCGATGTCGACGTCCCCGTCTTTGGTGTAGGCGTGGACGGCGAAGCTCACCTCCTCGTCGCCTGCGTCGAGGACCTCGATCTTGTAGTCATCCCGGTTCCCCGGAAGGATGATCTGGTTCGTCCCGGCTCCCGCCGGCGGCGGGCTCGCGATGCAGTTCGGGTCGCGCCACGCCTCTTTCGCGTCGTAGCTCGAACCGGGGATGGCTTTCTGCGCTGCCTGTTCCGCTTCCTGCGGGGTGCCATCGTTCAGCGTGCCAACGACCCGCCCTTCTTTGTCGGTCACGCGGATGCGTACATCGCTGGGCGCGGTGATCACGACGGCGCTCAGGTCATCGCTTGGCTGGAACTTCACCGAGCTCCGCACGAGGCCCTTGTACACATCGAGCGTGCGCCGGTCGCGGTAGAATGGGTCATTAATAAGGATCTGGTCGCCGTCGAGGCCAACCGCGGCGATCCAGTGTCCCGGGACCTCGAGGATGATGGGCCGACCTGCCTTGAGCTCCGAGCGGATCTCCTCTTCCGAGCCGGTGCCGGTGCCCGCGAAACGGATCGTGCGCGCGCCCGGGTACTTCTGCGCGATCTCCGCCGATAGCTGGTTCGCCGCCGTCCAGATGACGTCGCCGTAGATGTAGCCGCGACTGACCCATCCGCGCGGTGTTTTCTCCGCATCGCCGTTGAGCCACTCGTTGAGCGTCTGTGGCGTTAGCTCCTCCCCATCTGGCATGGTTACGAGTTCGAACAGCGCCATGACCGTCGCGACGGACGTCATCGCGCAGCCGCACTGGGCGATGGTGCTGCCGCACCAGTCGGGGCCGAACTCAGGGTCCTGGGCTTTCGCGTACTCTTCGTCGCCCCACTTGGGGTCGTTCTGTGCGAAGAACGGGGAGCCGCTGTCGTCGGCGCCGATCTGTGCCAGCGCGGTCTCCTGGACTTTCTCGTTGTCCTCGCGCTCGTCGGCATGGTCCTTGTCGCACAGGTGGACGCCTTCGTACGCGGCTTCGGCGTTCGCTTCCTTGACGTTCTTGCCGTCGCCGGGGAGCAGCAGGACGGCCAGCGCCCCGAGCAGCGCGAGCAGCGCCAGCAGGGCCATCATCGCCGGCCGCTTGAACTTTTCGAGTGGCGGCTGGATCGACAGTTGCCCTTCGACCGTCGCCTTTTCGCCCACGAACCCGCTCGGCGTCGCGACCACCTTGAACGGCGCCACCTGCGGCCGCCCGAACCACTGGCGCTTCTGAGGGAGTACCCGGAAGGGCACCTTCTCCTGCTCGCCCGGGTCGAGCTCCAGGCCCGGCGCGCCGAATTCGTAGACGAACGCCTCTTCGTCGTCGACGCCATCGAGGCCATAGGTGACGGTCGCGTTGCCGTTGTTCTCGGCGATGAGCGTGAAGTCCCGCTTGCTGCGCACGGGCTGGAGCGAGAGCACCGTGCCTGGAAACGGCAGCAGGGTGACCCGGCCGGTCGCCAGCACCTCGCGCCCCGTTTCGGCGGAAAGGACGGCGACCGTGAAATCGTAGTCGCCAGCGCGCGACGCATAGCTTCGCGGCGGCTGAATGACAAGCGTCACCTCGCGTTGTTCGCCGGGGAGCAACGGGAAGCGCATTTCGCTCAGGCGAACCCACTCCGCCGGCATCCCGCCGACCTGCAGCGAGACCTCGTCGACGACGCGTCCGCGGTTCTGAACGGTGAGGTACGCGACGGCGGCGCCGCTACCGACGTCGACCGCTTCCGTGGGCGAAACGAGCGTCGCGCGGATGGTTGGCGGCAGTTCGAACGTGCCGTCTTCAGGGGGGAGCTCCTCTGTCGGGGTGATGAGGGCGGGCTGGTCGACCAGGATCGGCGGCGGCGCGGTGTACGTGACCTGCACGTCGCCGAACCGGAGGTCGCTGAGATCCTCCACGAGGTACCGGGTGTTCGGTTCGAGCCGTTGCCCGCCGAGGAACGTTCCGTTCGCCGACCCGAGGTCTTCGACGAACAGGTGCCCCGAGTCCATCGTCAGGCGGGCGTGGCGCCGCGCGACGGAGAGATCCTCGATCGTCACCCCGTTGCCCGGGCCCCTGCCGACGATGACGGTCGCCAGGTCGAGCGGAAATTCCTGTGATTGACCGTCCGGGGTGACGACCCGCAACACCCCAAACTTCATTCAAACCCCCCGGTCATCATCGGCCCCTCTGGTTTCGGACGGGAAGGATACGAGGGGCCGCCATCAGTGTCAGCCGTAGGCGACCCTCTTTCATCGGGCATTTACCTGCCTGAGTGAGTCGTTACCTACCGGTCCTTTACTGTCCACGTTGCCCCGTCCGGGTTCGAGATCGAAACCCAGTAGGCGCGGCCGCGTTCGAGCGTCACGAAGTCGTTCGCACCCGGGACTGCCGTGCCGTCCTTGAACCACCCCTTCCACGCCTGGGAGTCGGCGTCCCAGTAGTAGATGGTGATGATGATTTCGGCGAGGCTCTGTCCGTCCGCCCCCTCGACCGCGTCCACGACCTTCATGTCGTCGCCGCCGCTCCAGGTGAGGAGCGTCCAGCGATACGACAGGTGGTACTCGATGAGCTGGCCCGTTGGTGGCGGCATACCGCCACCGGGGTCGCCCCCGCCGGAGTCACCGCCGCCGCCGGAGTCGGGTGGCGGTACTTCGCCCGGCTTCACGTACTTGAAGTTGTTCGCTATCTCGCTCGTGCCGTTGGGGGTGGTGACGGTCACGAAGGTGTCGCCGAGCTGGTTCGGCGGAGCGACCGCCTTGATGCTGGTGTCGTCGATCACCGTGCAGCTGGCCGCCGGGATGATCCCGAACTTCACGCCCGAGGGGCACTGTGTCCCGAGGAAGCCGATGCCGGTGATGGTGACCTCGGTGCCGCCCGTGTTCGCGACCACGTTCGGCGAGATGCCCGTGATAACTGGCACCGCCGAGGTGTACGTGAACTCGGCGCCGGGCGCCGGTGGGCTCGCCTGGCCCGTCTGTGGCTT
>JBLNCO010000333.1:0-5930 GCA_050260715.1 Hyphomicrobiales bacterium
GCAGGTGGTCGTCGGTGGTCCACTCGACGGTGCAGCGGCGCGGCTGGGACTTCGTCGAGTACGGGTAGAAGGCGTAGCCGAGGTCGAGCGACTGGCGGGTCAGGCACACCGCGCGCTCGGGGTGGCACCAGGCGTCGTTGTTAACGAAAGCCGAATCGTCGGGGAGATCGATGTACCTGCCGGAGCCAGAGGCAGTGGGGCGCAGGAACGCGACGGCAGCGATCGCCACGCAGACCGCCCCGAGCACCAGCGCCAGGGGCAGAACGTACCGCAGCGATCCCGCTCGCATGCGCGCGTTCTAGCACCGGGACGCAGAGGGTGCAGGAACTGCCTTCGGCCGTTCGGCTCCGTGGCCTAGACGTCGAGGTTCTGGACCTGCTTGGCGTGCTGCTCAATGAACCGCCGCCGGAAGGTCACTTCGTCGCCCATGAGCTGGTAGAAGATGACGTCCGCTTCGGCCGCATCGTGGATGTCGACCTGGAGGAGGGTGCGGTTCGCGGGGTTCATCGTGGTTTCCCAGAGCTGCTCGGCGTTCATTTCGCCGAGGCCCTTGAACCGCTGGACGTTCACGTTCTTCTTGCCCTTTTGGAACTCGTTGAGCTCCTGGTCGCTGTAGAAGTAGTTCACGCTCTTGCCGGACGCGGCGCGATAGAGCGGCGGCTGCGCGATGTACAGGTGCCCGTTCTCGATGAGCGTCGGCATGTTCCGGAAGAAGAACGTCAGCAGCAGCGTGCGGATGTGCGCGCCGTCGACGTCGGCGTCGGTCATGATGATGATCTTGTGGTACCGGAGCTTCGATCCGTCGAAGGTCTCGCGGATGCCGGTACCGAGCGCCGAGATGATCAGCCGGATGGCTTCGTGGCCGAGCATCTTGTCGGGGCGGGCCTTCTCGACGTTCAGGATCTTGCCGAAGAGCGGCAGGATGGCCTGAAACTTGCGGTCGCGGCCCTGCTTCGCCGAACCACCCGCGCTATCGCCCTCGACGATGAAGAGCTCCGATTCCTCCGGGTCGCGGCTGGAGCAGTCGGCGAGCTTGCCGGGGAGCGAGCCGCTTTCGAGCGCGCTCTTGCGGTGCACCAGGTCGCGCGCCTTGCGAGCGGCTTCGCGGGCGCGTGAGGCCGTGATGCACTTTTCGATGATCTTCCGGCCGTCCGAGGGGTTCTCGTCGAGGTACTGCGAAAGCGCCTCGCCGAGCACGCTCTGCACCTGGCCGGCGACTTCGGCGTTGCCGAGCCGGGTCTTCGTCTGGCCTTCGAACTGCGGTTCCGGCAGCTTCACCGAGATGACGGCGACCAGGCCCTCGCGGACGTCGTCGCCCGTGAGGTTCGGGTCGTTGTCCTTGAGGATCTTCGCCTTGCGCGCGTAGTCGTTGAGCACGCGGGTGAGGGCCGTGCGGAAGCCGGTGAGGTGGGAGCCGCCGTCGATCGTGTTGATCGAGTTGGCGAAGGTGAACACCGACTCGTTGAAGCCGTCGTTGTACTGGATAGCGCACTCGACGATGTTCCCGTCGACTTCGCGCTCCACGTAGATGGGTTCGAAGTTCAGGGCTTCGCGGTCGCGGTTGACGTGGCGGACGAAGCTCTTGATCCCGCCTTCGAAGTAGAAGTTAACTTCGCGGCCGTCGCGTTCATCCAACAGGCGGAACCAGACGCCCTTCGTGAGATAGGCGTACTGGCGGAGCCGGTCGGCTTCGATGCGGAAGTCGAACTCGGTGCTTTCGAAGATCTCGGAATCGGGAAGGAAGCTGACCGTGGTGCCGGGCTTGCGGCCGTTCTGCAGCGGCGACGGCGAGAGCTCCGTCTGGGGGACGCCGCGCGAATACTGCTGGCGATAGACCTTACCCGCCTTGTCCTTGCCCTGGGCGTTGGGGTCGGGCACGACTTCGACCCACATGTCCGTCGAGAGCGCATTGACCACGCTGGCGCCGACGCCGTGCAGACCACCCGAGACCTTGTACCCGCCGCCACCGAACTTGCCACCCGCGTGGAGGACCGTGAGGACAGTTTCCACAGCCGTCTTGCCCGTCTGCTTCTGGATGCCGACGGGGATGCCGCGGCCGTTATCGGAGACCGTGCACCAGCCGTTCTTGTGGAAGACGACCTCGATGCGGTCGCAGAAGCCGGCCATGGCTTCGTCGACGGCGTTGTCGACGAGCTCTTTGATGAGGTGGTGGAGGCCGGCTTTGTCGGTGGTGCCGATGTACATGCCCGGGCGGCGGCGAACCGCTTCGAGCCCTTCGAGTACCTGGATGTTGGCAGCGGTATACGAGCCAGGGGTAGCCTGTTGTGTGGTCATATGCGGGAGCAACTAGCCTTTGCGGGAGCGCACACCGGAGGACGGGAGATAGCGGTGAGAAATGGTGCGCTCACCTTCGCAGTTTACCACATATCAGCGTCTAAGACGAACCGGAGAGGCCGGATACGTGGGCGCCGGGCGCACCGCGGCCTGCCCCGGTAGGCGGATCGCGAGCCCGAAGGAGCCGTCGACGGACGGCGTGACCGGGGCGCGTTGCACACGTTCCAGCTCCATTAACATTGCCTCGGAGGAGAAGGTTCCGATGGTTCGCGGACTTACTCTTACGTGTACGTGAACGTATACTGAGTCTCCCCATGATTCGAAGAACGGCCGCGATCAGCCCCCGAGATCTCCTAGCCCGCCAATTCTCGTCCTTACGGATTTTCAACTACCGGGTGTACTTCTCGGGCCAGCTGGTCTCGCTGGTCGGGACGTGGATGCAGCGCACGGGCCAGGACTGGCTGGTGCTCAAGCTCACCGGTTCGCCCCTCGCCCTCGGGACCGTGACGGCGCTGCAATTCCTGCCCATTACCGTCCTGACCCTGTTCGGCGGCGTGTTCGCCGACCGCTGGCCGAAGCGCCGGATCCTGATCATCACGCAGACGGCCGCGCTGCTGCAGGCGCTGATGCTGGCCATCCTCGTGGTGACCGGCTGGGTTGAGCTCTGGCACGTGTACCTGCTCGCCCTATGGCTCGGCATCGTGAACGCGTTCGACGGGCCGGTGCGGCAGGCGTTCGTGGTGGAGCTGGTGGGCCGCGACCAGTTAGCCAACGCCGTGGCCCTGAATTCGAGCATCTTCAACATGGCGCGAATCCTCGGGCCGGCTGCGGGCGGCGGTGCGATCGGGCTCGTGGGCATGTCGACAGCGTTCTTCATCAACGCCGGTAGCTTCGTGGCCGTGATCTTCGCCTACGCGATCATGCGGCCGGCCGAATTCCGCGCGGTGCCCCAGCCGGCAGCGGGAACCGGCCTGATCTCGCAGGTCTTTGAAGGGTTCAAGTACTCGTGGCGAACGCCGCGCGTCCTCTTCCTGTTCATCCTGCTCACGTTCATCGGGACCTTCGGCTACAACTTCAGCGTCATCATTCCACTGATCGCGGAATTCGTGTTGCACGTGGGTCCGGGCAAGTTCGGCCTGCTCACGTCGTTCATGGGCGCGGGCTCGCTCATCGCGGCGCTGGTCATCGCGGGTACGGGGAAGACCTCAGAACGGGTGCTCGTGATCTCCGTGGGGATGTTCGTCGCGCTCTTCGTGGCCGTCGCCGTTTCGCCCTGGTACTACTTCACGGGCGCCCTGCTCATCCTCCTCGGCTTCGTGAGCGTCATTTTCTCGACGACCATCAACACGTCGCTGCAGCTCTACGTGCCGGATGAACTGCGCGGGCGCGTGATGAGCATCTACTTTCTGCTGTTCGCGGGCACCACGCCGATTGGCGGGTACCTGACCGGCCTCCTTGGCGAGCAGTTCACGGTCTCGATTGCGCTCTGCATCCTCGCGGGAATTTGCGGGGCCGGGCTGCTCATCGCGATGCTCTACCGGGCGGCCCACGCTTCGGCGATGGCGGTGCCGCCGGTTTCGACCGCGCAGTCGGCGCCGCGGGCGACGGTGCGCACCGGGTAGGGGGCTACGACAGGGCGGGAAGCTGTCGTTCCGAACTCGTGTTCCCCCATATCAGGCAAGTCGCCAGCCTCTGACACCGGCGTATCAGTTCCCGGCGCTTCACCCACTTTGACCGTGCCGTGTCGTAGCTTCGATGGCGGAGCGGTTGTTCGCCTCGTCTCCGAGCAGGACGACGGGGCGGTGCCGTTTCCAGAGAGCAGAGGGAGCAACGAATGCAGCCAGCCTATCCCCGGCCGCACGGCCAGTCCTTCGGTGCACAGGGAGCACCGGAGGCACGCAGGGCATCCGCCCCCGTGCGGCCGTTCCAGGGGAGCGGGCGTTGAGTGCCGGGTATCGAATCCGGGGCCGCAACGCCCCGGATGCTGGTGGAGGCCGGACGGAGAGGAAACGAAGTATGCGGACGCACGTCACGAGGAGTGAAAGCAGCACCCTTCCCAGCGTTGGTCAGCGTGTCTATTCAACGGCCGGGCGCCAGCTCGGCGTGGTGGCGCAGGTGCGCCCCGATTGTTTTCACGTAGCGATGGACGAAGATGACGTGTGGCTCACCCGCGACGCCATCTTCACGGTCGAAGACGGTTACGTGACGTTGATTTGTGAGCCGGAGCGCATCTGCGCCTACACGGTGAATCCCCTGCCGAGGCGGAACAGCTTCCGCTAAGCCGCTATGGCGGCGCGATCGCCTGGTCCAGGAGCTTGCGCCAGTTGGCGATGTCGGGCGGGTAGCCCTGCGTGAGCGGCTGGCCGTTCACCAGGAACGACGGCGTCGAGCGCAACCCGAGGTCACGGGCCGTGCGGACCTGGCCGGTGACGGCTGTGCTGGTTTCCGGGGCGCGCAGGCATGTTTCGAACGCGGCGCGGTCGAGCCCGAGCTCTTCGGCGATGGCCGCCAGCTTGTCGGGCGCGAAGCGCCCAACGTCGACCTGCTCGTCGGTGAGCTGGCCGGCATCGGCCTGGACCAGGAAGAGCTTCTGCTGGAACTCCCAGAAGCGGTCTTGCGCGGCGGCGCACTCCGCGCCGAACGCGGCGAGGACGGACTCGTTGCCGAGGATGGGCAGGTTGCGGAACTCGAACCGGACCTTCCCGGTTCTCACGTACTCCTCGACGATTCCCGGCTCGCTGGTGAGCGTGAATCGCAGGCAATGGGGGCACTGGAAGTCCTCGAACACCGTCAGGGTCACCGGCGCATCGGGCGAGCCGAGGAAGTAGCCGTCGGAGAGGTCACCGGGGAGCTCGAGGTTCCGGAGCGCATCGGCGTCGGCGCCTCGGCTCGCTGCGCTGGTTGTCGGGCTGGCCGCGGCCGTTGCGTTCGAGGCGGCCGTGTCGGTCGCAGTCGGGGTGTCGCTGTCGTTATCGTCGTCGCCGCAGGCGGCGAAGAACACGGGAAGAAGCAGCACGGATGCGGCCAGCAGCCAGCGCAGATGGCCCGGGAGGCGCGCTGTCATTCGGCGAGAAACTCGTTCACCAGGCCGATGAACGTCTCGAACTGGTCGTGGTGTACCCAGTGGGCCGCATTTTCGACCATCACCGAGCGGTAGTTGTGGAACGCGCTCAGATCGAGCGATTCGAAGCGTTGGCCCCAGCTTTCGGCGCCCCAGATGATCAGGATGGGGCAGCGAATCTGGTTCCAGAGGTCGCGAGCATCCTCCATGTTGAACTCGTACGGCGACCCCGCGTGCGTGAAGTTGTCGAACTTCCAGGTCAGTCCGCCATCGGGGCCGACGCGCACGCCGGTCTCGGTGAGGTGGCGGGCGAGTTCCGGCGTAAGGTGCCGGTTCGCGTCGACCATGCGATTCGTGGCCGCGTCGATGCTGGGGTAGACGTGGAGCCGGCGCTGTTCGAGCGCGCGCATGCTCTCCACCCACTCGCGCATGCGCTGGTGGGCCGGGCGGCGCACCCCGCTCGACCAGCCCAGTCCGCCGAGCCCTTCAATGGTCACGATCTTCGAAACCTTCTCGGGGAAGGTGCCGGCGTACTGCAGGGTGACGCCGCCGCCGAGCGAGTGGGCGACCATCG
>JBLNCO010000334.1:0-3781 GCA_050260715.1 Hyphomicrobiales bacterium
ACGTGCAGGTGCTGGCGGTGCAGCGCGAGTTTGTGGACGACGGCGTGCCCTACGACGCCTCCACCCGCGGCGAGCCCATCGGAGACGACGACAAGGTGAACTACGTGACCCTGGCGGTCACGCCGGAACAGGCGCAGCTCCTCTGGCTCGCGAGCCAGGAAGGCGCGCTGACGCTTTCGCTGCGGCCCTTCGGCGACGACGCCGCGGCGGCGCTCACACCCATCGCCGAACCCATCCCGCTGCCCTAGAGCGACCAGCACAAGGAGACGACCCCATGGCCCAGGCAATCCGCGTACTGATCGTCGACGAAGACCCCGATAGCCGCGTCGCCACGCGCAAGTCGCTGCAGCGAAGCCAGCTCGATGTGGCGGGCGAGACGGGCTTCGGCACCGAAGCGGTGTCGCTGGCGAGCGAGACGCGCCCCGATGCGATCCTGATCGCCATCGAGGAACCGGTGGCCCGCCCGCTCGAGACCGCCGAGGCGCTCGCGAACGTCCTCCCGGCCACGCCCGTCCTCATCTATTCGTCGCTTTCCGATGCCGAGTCGGTGCGGCGGGCGATGCTCTTCGGCGCGCGCGACTACCTGGTCAAGCCGCTGCAGTCCGGGCAGGTGCGCGATGCCGTGTACCGGTCGCTCGAACAGGAAGAGCGCCGCCAGATGCGTCGGGCGGGGCAACTCGCGGCACTGAGCGCGCGCGGCAGCGTGATCTCGGTCATCGGCGCGAAGGGCGGCATCGGCAAGAGCGTGGTGAGCGTGAACCTTGCGCTGGCGCTTCGCCGCGAGACCGGCAAGCGCGTGCTCGTCATCGACGCGGACACGCAGTTCGGCGACGTAGCAACGATGCTCGACCTCCGGCCGGCGATCGACGCGGGCGTGCTGCTGCGGCACATCGACACGCTGGACCGCGGCTCCATTCGCGATTATGTAACGCCTGCTCCCGTGGACATCGAGGTGCTCGCCAGCAACGAGGACGACCCCTGGGCGGATTGCACGCGCGAGTCGTGGGAGAGGCTCATCGACGTGGCCGCGCAGGTCTACGAGTTCGTGGTGGTCGATACGAGCGGCTCGTTCGACCAGTTCGTGCGCGGCTGTGCGGAGACATCGACCCTGAACCTGCTCGTGACGAGCGGCGAAGTCTCGAGCATCCGCGATACCGGCGCCGCTGTGCGGCGGCTGGCGCGCTGGAATGTCAGCCCCGACCGTGTGCGCCTGGTGCTCAACCACACGGGCCGCGGAAGCGGCGTGTCGCGCGCCGATATCGAGACGGGCATCGGCCGCGAGGTGTTCTGGGAGCTGCCCTTCGACCGCTCGGTGGGCGAATCGGTGCAGCTCGGGCGGCCGGTGCTCTTCAGCCCGAACTCGCGGATGGCCGCAGCGACGGTACAGCTCGCCCGGCTGGTGGCAGGCACGCGCACGGCCATCGGCGAACGGCCGGCCAGGGCACCGCTCTTCAAACGACTTCTGAACATGCGAGGACGAGACAATGACGCAGCCATGGCGCCAGCTCCGGAACTCACCGACGTTAAACGGTAAGACCGCGCTTCTCGACCAGGAGCTCGACGTCGAAGACGCGCTCCACCAGCGGCTCATCCGGGACCTGGACGACGAGGCGCTGCGCACAGCCGAGCCGGAGCGCCGCCGTGCGATGGTCGAACAGGCCGCGCGCACGCTCGCGGGCGAGTTCTTCCCGTCGCTCGTTGGCGACGCGAAGGAGGAGACGATCGCGCGGGTAGTGGACGAGGTGGTGGGCCTCGGGCCCATCGAGCCGCTGATCCGCGACCGGAGCATCTCCGAGGTCATGGTGAACGCGCCCGACGAGGTGTTCATCGAGCGCGACGGCGTCATCAGCCAGGCCGACGTCCGCTTCCGTGACGATGCGCACATCCTGCGCGTCATCGACCGCATTGTGGCGTCGATCGGGCGCCACGTGGACGAGGCTTCGCCGATGGTCGATGCGCGCCTGCAGGACGGCTCCCGCGTGAACGTGATCATCCCGCCGCTCGCGCCGAAGAGCCCGGTGTTGACCATCCGGAAGTTTCGCTCCGACCGCCTGACCATCCAGGACCTGACGGAGTCGGGGACGGTGACGCCACAAATGGCGCGTCTCCTCGAAGGTTGCGTGCGGGCCAAGCTGAACGTGGTGATCAGCGGCGGCACGGGTACCGGCAAGACCACGCTGCTGAACGCGCTTTCGGCGTTTCTTTCGGAGCGCGAACGGATCATCACGATCGAGGACCCGCTCGAACTGAAGCTCCAGCAGAAGCACGTCATCCCGCTGGAGGCGCGGCCACCTTCAACCGAGGGCCGCGGCGAAGTGACGCAGCGCGACCTCGTGCGGAACGCCCTGCGCATGCGCCCCGACCGCATCATCGTCGGCGAGGTCCGCGGCGCCGAGGCGTTCGACATGCTCCAGGCGATGAACACGGGCCACGAAGGGTCGCTGACCACCGTGCACGCAAACTCGCCGCGCGACGCCCTCGGCCGCATCGAGAACATGGTGCTCATGGCGGGCTTCGACCTGCCGGTGGCCGCGATTCGCGAACAGGTGGCATCGGCACTACACGTCATCGTCCAGATCGCCCGCCTGGCCGACGGTTCCCGGCGGGTGGTGAACGTGACCGAAGTGGCCGGCATGGAAGGCAACCTCGTCACGCTGCAAGACGTCTTCGCGTTCCGCCAGACCGGCATTTCGCCCGAGGGCAAGGTGATCGGCGAAATGAAGGCGACCGGCATCCGGCCGCGCTTCGCCGAACGCCTCCAGAGCTTCGGCTTCTCCATCGACGAGGACATCTTCAACACCGGGAAGTGGCGCTGATGGACCCGCTGCTGCTGCTCATCGGCCTTTCGCTCACGGGCACCATCGGGTTCGCGGCCGTGTACGCGTACGAACGGGTGATGGTGCCGCAGGGCGTCATCCGCGACCGGGTCGCCGCCGGCCGGCCCGATGCGGTGATGCGGCCCACAAGCGCGCTCCGCGACAACCGGAGGAGCCGGTTCCCGCTGGTCGACGCGCTGCCGCTTTCGCCCGCGGCCCGGGAACGGATGGACGCCGAGCTCGATCGCGCCGGGAAGCCGCTGAAGGTGAGCGAGTACCTGGGGATGCGGCTGGTGTCGGGCGTGCTCTTCGCGTTGCTCGGGGCTGCCGCCGCCGCGCGGCTCGGCGGGCCGGCGCCGGTACTCATCCTGTGCGCGGCCGCGGGGGTGTTCGCCGGCTGGATGTTGCCGCGGATGTGGCTGCGGCACGCGACCTCCCGCCGCCTGGCGCAGATGGAAGAAGCCCTCCCGCGCGCGTTGACGGCCATCGCGAAGTCCCTGCGGGCCGGCACGGGGCTCTTGCAGGCGCTCGCCTACGCCGCCGAAGAGACGCCCGCCCCGCTGGGGGAGGAACTGCAGTCGACCCTGCGCGACCTGCAGCTCGGCGCCGACCCCGCCGAGACGTTCTCGGCGCTCGCGGACCGCGTCGGGAGCCGCGACCTGGACATCGCGGTGACCGCGATCATCATCCAGCGCACCGTTGGCGGGAACCTCTCGGAAATCCTGACGAACGTCACCAGCACGATCTACGAGCGCGTCCAGCTGCAGCGTGAGGTGAAGGTGCTGACGGCGCGGCAGCGGCTGACCGCCTTCCTCATCGCCGCCCTCCCGGTGCTCGTGGCGGTCGCGTTCATCGGGCTCCACCCCGACATGGGCACGCTCCTCGTGAACACGGTGGCCGGCCGCATCAGCCTCGCGATCGGGCTCGCATTCGAAGCGCTCGGCATCTTCCTGATCTGGCGGCTC
>JBLNCO010000335.1:0-4916 GCA_050260715.1 Hyphomicrobiales bacterium
CCGGGTTCGAAGAGCGTCATCTTGAGCGGCTTCTGCGGGATAAACGCCTGGTGGCGCGCTTCTTCCAGTGCTTCGTTGATGTGCTGGTCGATGCGCAGCAGCGAGCCGGCCTCGCTGGCCAGGCGCATCTGCTCCCAAACACTGGTGATGAGGTCGTGCAGCCGCGGCTCCGCCAGCTCCCGCAGGAAGTCCTTGAGCATCTCGCGTTCGCCGGGCATGGGCTCCGCCACAACAATGCGTGGCCTCGGAAGCTCAGGCCGCTCGCCTTGCTGGATGCCAAGCTCCTGAAACGCGCGCTGCGCCCGCAGCCAGAGCGCAAGCGCCGCGATCTGCGTCGAGCGCAGGTCGATGTCGATGCCCCGAAGGTTGTGCTGCAGGATCAGCCCTGGGACTGCCGCCCTGAGCAGCGAGAGGTCCGGGTAATCTGCTTGCACCGAACCGCCAGTCGCCTCCGAGGCCGGGCTCCCCGGGTCCGCCCACGCCTCTTCGTAGATCGCAGCCATCACGTCGAAGGCGTAGAGCAGGAAGTGCCCGCTACCGCAGGCCGGGTCGAGGATGCGGAAGTCGCGGGGGTCCTTCTTCGGCCTCGGCGCCACGTACACGGCCTCCGAGCCCGATTCCGGAGCGAGTCTTTGAAGCGCGGCCCTGAGCGACTGGTACAGCCTGGGGATCGCGTCGTCCTTTCCTAAGGCAGGGTCCTCGCCGAAGTGCCGGAAGCGGCGCTGTTCGAAGAACAGGCAAATCCACAGCCCAATGGAGGAACCATCCCATTGGCCGGTCTTCGCGAAGGCTTCGCGCTTCGCGTTCACAAAGTCGCCGCACTCGCCAAGCCCCAACCGGGGAGCGAGTTCGTAGCCATCGATGGCGAGGGCGAGAGCCTGCATCTCCGGCCACGTGGCATCCTCCGGCAGCGCGCTGAAGTCGCCGCGCATGGCCGACAGGATTCCGGGGCGAATGTCGGCGAACGTGGAAGCGGCGTCATCCGACAGGAACACCTCGTTCGGCCGGTAGACCAGGTAGTCACACCGCTCCTTCAGCGCGGTGTCTCCGCGGCGCATCTCGTACCAGGTGCGGCCGAGCGTGTTGTCGACGAGGAACTCGACGACGTAGCGCGGCGTGTAGAACTGGTTTCGGAATGCCAGCTCGTAGGAGTTGCGCGGCGCCGCGCTTTCTTTCCGGGCCTTGTCCCGCAGCTCTTTTGGCGTGAAGTACTGATAGACCCAGCCGATTGTCTCGTCCTCGGTCCACGCCTCGGCCAGCGCCGGCGCATTCAGCTCGTCGAGCACGGCCATCAGCGTGGCGTGAGCAGGGAACAGCCTGTTCGCCGGATCCTCGGGAGAGAACAACGGTCCCACTTCGTTCGAAAGCGTCGTGCTCAGCCAGAGGAGGTAATTGCGGTAGGCGAGCTCCTGCTGACCGCCACTCCAGAGTTTCTCGTCGTCATCGTGGTCGGCCAAGTAGAACTTGAACCCGGTGGAGCCTAACCCCCGGCCGACGGCCTCGCGCATGTGCTTCCGCACCTCGAGCATCTTGAACGCGCAAAGGCGGTTCAGATGCGTGAACGCCACCTCGCGCACCAACTGCTCCACGGCTCCTTTCCCTGGAACGCCGCTGCCGAGCATGGTCTCCTGGATGTGCTGAAGCTGGGCAAGCAGCTCGTCCCGCAGGACGAGGTCAGAGTCGGCGAGGTGCGTTAGCGATGCTCTGTCGGCCGACGCGCCATCCGGGTAGATAGCGAAGGTCCCCTCCAGAACGTCGGCAACGGACGACTCCAACAGCGTGCGGCAACGCGTGACCGTATTTCGAAGAACGTTGCGCAGGTCTCGTTCCATCAGGCCACCTCCGCGCTCTGCGTGAGGTTCCGGACGGCCTCGCGCGCCAGGGCATCGCACGCGGTCACCGTGGACTGGACCGAGTTGACGTGAGCGTTCGTCCAAACGTAGTCGATGGCGTCGGGGTCGACGTCAGGTTGCCCCGGGGATCGATCGCCCCTATGAACGATGTTGTTCCGTCGCTTCACGATGTTGCCCACTTGCTCTCGCAACGCCGAACTCGTCGTACCGGCGCGATTCGCGATCTGCTGCCACGGGTCTTGAACTCCGAGGAGGACCATTGTCGCCTGAATCGCCTGTACGTTGGAGAGCGTCTTGCCACGAATGTGGGCGATCACCTTCGCCGAGAGCAGTTGCCATCGCTCGTCGGCCGTCTCTGCGTCGAGGATGCCGGCGATCTCGTCTCCCCGGAGGGCGAAGTCCCTGAAGAGGTCTTTAACGTTCTGATCAGTTGGTTGCCAGTTCCGTTGGCGAATGGAGATGACCGTGGGCAGGTGGGCCTCCAGCAACGCTGGGAAGTACACGTCCATCGCCGTGCACGCTGAGACGACGGACTGGCGGAGGAGGAGAGCAAGGTTGGACTGCCGGAAGAACGCTGCAGGCAAGGCTGCCTGCTCGCGAACCAGCCCTACAACAAGGTCATTGAACAGGAGGACGACCTCTTCATCGGTCCGCAGGTCACCCGCCGCGCGGAGCTTACCCAGAAGCTCGTCATCACCCTCGGCCTCGGCGTCCGCACAGTCCAGCAGTTGGTACACCTTGAGCAGCGCCAGTGCTGAGCGGAAGTGCGCGTCGAAGACGCTCAAGGGCTGCATGAGTCACTCCAACACGATGCGAGCGCCCTCATCGAGGAGCTTCAGGAGATGTTCTCGGAACCGTTCCAGCGCAGCGTCGATCGCGTCTTGAGTGTCGATGCCGCCGGCGAAAAACGCGGAGACGCGCACACGCACGACCTGCTGGTCCGGGGGAGCGAGCGCGGCCTGGATACGTTCACGAACCGTCGCCTGGAGTGCGGGTATGGCCTCCACGTCCGACTGCATTTGGGGGATGGTGGCCTCGCACGCTGTGCAACGCAGCGCCCCGGTGTTGAGTGAGAGAGCCTGGCATGCCCGGCCGGCCAGAGGTTTGAGGAGGTCCTCGCGAAGGTCAGTGGGAATGGCCGTCCAGGCCTCGTCCGCCTGAACCTCATCGATGGCCGCAACGGCCGATTCGGCCCTGGTAGTGTGGATGGAGGTGTAGGTCGCGTCGTATGCGGCGACGACGACGCCGGCAGCCTCCGAGAGAGAAGCAAGTTCTTCGTGTAGTTGCTCAGACGCGAGGAGCCTCCGCACTTCCTCGACTGCTGCTTCCAACTCGCCGTTCTCGGCGATTGGCCGGATCACTGGCCACATGTCGTCCGCGGCGCGCCGAGCCAGCTGGATACCTTCGAGGTTCGAGGCCTGCAGTGCTTCGCCAACGTGGCGAACCTGGTCGCGCGCTGCTCGCAGAGACTGGCCCTCTCCGGCAAGAATGCGAACGGCGTCGTCCGTGTCGGCCTGCTCGATGCCGACGAGGGTCGACCGGTATTCGGAGACAGGGACGAGCAGCGAATCTAACCGGTGAGCTCGGGCTGTGGCCTCAAGCGGCACCAGCGCTTGCATCTCGGCTTCGGCGAACCTCTTCAACGCGGCCGCGATCGCTGCCTCCTCCACATCGACCTCGCCGCCAGTGAGTTGTTCGTACTGCTCGACAGCGCGGGTGAGGTCCTTCAGGGTAGGCGCAGACTCCCGCGGCGCGAAGGAAGCCGCGCGGAAGGCAGGCGTATTGGTTAACGGGACCCGCGACTGAGGATCCTGATGATTGCGGTACCGGCGCCCCTGGTGCGTAACTTCGATTGCCCCGGCCCTGAGTAGAACGGCCGCCACGAGGCGGAGCACGTCTAGCTCCCAGCCGTATCCAGGACCGCCGAAGTGCTGCTCTAGCGCCTTTCCCAACACCTTGTTGCCGTAAGACTGTTCCTTGCGCAGGTGGTCGAGCACTTCCTTCGCCGTCGGAGCCTCCAAATTCGGTACCCAACGGTCGCCTTCCTGCTTGACTAGGCCAAGTCCTTGTGAGGTCTCGTAGAGCACCTGCGACAGCCCGTTGAGGTTGGCCGCCTTGAGAACTTCCTCGGGTTCGCTGCCCTTCACGCGCGCGGCCCCAAGCGAAAGCTTCGGGTAGAGCTCGGGAATTGCCCGCTCAATTAGACCCCGCAGCATATCGGGAAGAGTCTTACCCAGGTCAGATCCGTCTCGTGCCACGCCCTGGAAGACAGTTGTCCCCGCCTCCAACGCCGCGACCATCCGATCGCGCAGCCGGCGATGCAGCCGTTGCTCCTCACCCTGTTCCGATCGAAGGAGCTCGGACTGATTGGGGGTGATCTGCTCCTGGGCGCGCCGCTGCGTGTACGCCGAGATCATTCTGCGGGAGGCGTGGAGCTCCGCGACCAGATCGTCCAAATCGTTTGTCATCGTGAGCGTCCAGAAGAGCTCATTTGCTGGAGGCCGTGAGCGCTGCCGTGCCTCCTCGAGCTTTGCGGCATGCGTGGTCGCATCGTCGGCGACAAGGATCGAGAGCGTAATTTGGCCGGAGTCTCCTACCGGTGCGTCGTCGACCTTGACGCCGATTCGAAACGTCTTCAGGTCCTGGAATCGGAAGGTTCGGACGGCGGAATCGCTGAAGATGTCGCCTAACAGCTCGCGCCGGATGTCGTTTCGATCTTTCGGACGGGGAGCCAGGTGTCCGCGACGCTCGGCGTCCCAGCTCTTCTCCTGGTTCGTCTGGAGCTTGTATCCCTCATCCGTTTCCCGTACGTACTGGCCTTGCTTAAGGCGGTCTATCGCACCCTTGACCTGCTCCAATGGCGGCAGTTGCCCGACACGGTCGATCAGAAACGCAGCGATGTTCTCGGGTGTCCGCGGAACGTCGCGGACGAGGGTCAGCAACGCTAGGACCTTTGCCACTCGCTCCGCCCAGCCACCGTCCTCTGGAAGCACACTGAGGTTACGCTCAATGTCCGAGATGTCCTTCTGCAATTCCGTGGGGAAGTTGCCTTCGACCAGCTCG
>JBLNCO010000336.1:0-7181 GCA_050260715.1 Hyphomicrobiales bacterium
CCGCCAGCACGCGCCGGCTCGCCTACTCGACCGCCTCGCACCTCGGCTACCGGATGCTGTCGCTCGGCGTCAGCGGGTACGTGGCCGCCATCTTCCACCTGTTCACGCACGCGTACTTCAAGGCGCTCCTCTTCCTCGGCAGCGGCTCCGTGAACCACGCGACGAACACGTTCGACATGCGCCTGATGGGCGGGCTCAAGAAGTACATGCCCATCACCTTCTGGACCTTCGTGATCGCCTCGCTCAGCCTCTCGGGCGTGTTCCCGCTCGCCGGCTTCTGGTCGAAGGACGAGATCCTCCTCGACGCCTGGCGCGAAAACCGCACCCTCTGGGCGATCGGCCTCGGCGTGGCCTTCCTCACGTCGTTCTACATGTTCCGGGCCATCTTCCTGACCTTCTTCGGCGAGTACAAAGGCGGCCAGCCGGTCGACCACCACGACGAGGAGAGCCACTTCCACGGCGACCCCGCCCATCCCCACGAATCCCCGTGGAACATGGCAGCGCCGCTGCTCATCCTCTCGGTGCCCGCCATCGCCGCCGGCTGGTTCGCGTACGACAGTGCCTTCGCCGACTTCATCAACGGCGCCCTGCCCGAGGTCCACGAGCACGGCAGCAGCTTCGAATGGGGCATCGCCATCAGCTCCACGATCATCGCGCTCGCAGGCATCGGTCTGGCCTACGTCATGTATTACAAGGAGTGGGTCTCCTCGCGCTCGGTCCGAAACGGCTTCGCGCCGCTCACCGCGCTCTTCGAAAACAAGTACTTCCTCGACCGTCTCTACGAAGACTTCGCCGTCCGCACCGTGTTCCAGCGCGGCTGGAACCGCCTGCTCGAACTGAACGACAAATACGTCTTCGACGGCGTGGTCAACGGTGTGGGGAAGCTCGGCGCGGCCGTCAGCCGCGGCATGCGCCCCGTCCAGAACGGCCAGCTCCAGGGCTACGGCCTTAGCTTCGCGGCCGGCGTCATCGTCATCGTCCTCGCCGTGTTCGTGGCGAACCCGCTGTAGGAGGCGCGGAGTGGAACTCACCATCCTGCTGTTCCTGCCCGCCGCCGCCGGCGTTATCTGCGGCCTCCTCCCGCAGCGCCAGGAGCACCTCGCGAAGTACGTCGCGCTCATCGGCTCGCTCGCCGCCCTTGTCCTCTCGGTCGTCCTCTTCTTCCAGTTCGACCTCGACGACTCAGGCTTCCAGTTCGCCGTCCGCGAAGAATGGGTCGATATCGGCGCCTTCCGCCTCGAATACCATCTCGGCGTCGATGGCCTGAGCCTGCCGCTCGTGGTGCTGACCACCTTCCTGACCGTCGCCTCGGTCCTCGTGTCGTTCAGCGTGACGAACCGCCAGCGGCTCTACTACTCGATGCTGATGCTCCTCGCGACGTCGGTGCTCGGCGTCTTCCTCGCGCTCGACTTCATGCTCTTCTTCCTCTTCTGGGAGCTCGAACTCTTCCCGATGTTCCTCCTCATCGCAATCTGGGGCTCCGGCCGCCGCGAGTACTCGGCCACGAAGTTCGTGCTCTACACGATCACCGGCTCGGCCTTCATGCTCGTCGGCATCCTCGTGCTTGCCTTCAACGCCGACACCTTCGACATCGAGCAGCTCGGGCGCTCCAGCTTCAGCGACACGCTTATCCCGCTCGGCTGGGTGTTCCTCTTCCTGTTCATCGGGTTCGCCGTGAAGCTGCCGATCGTGCCCCTGCACACGTGGCTCCCCGACGCCCATAGCGACGCCCCGACCGCCGTCTCCGTGATGCTGGCCGGCGTCCTCCTGAAAATGGGCGGCTACGGCATCATCCGCATGTGCGTCACCATGCTCCCCGACCAGGCCGACGACTACAGCGTCTGGTTCGCGGCCATCGGCGCCATCAGCATCCTCTACGGCGCCTTCGTCACCCTCCGCCAGACGGACGTGAAACGGCTCATCGCCTACTCCTCCGTCAGCCACATGGGCATCGTCATGCTCGGCATCAGCGCGCTCGGGAAGACGGCCATCATGGGCGCCACCTACCAGATGCTCGCCCACGGCCTTATCACGGGCATGCTCTTCGTGACCATCGGCCTCATGTACGACCGCACCCACACGCGCGAAATCGCACGGCTCGGCGGCCTCGCCCGCCAGATGCCGCTCATCGCCACGGGCATGGTCTTCGCCGCCTTCGGCGGCCTCGGGCTCCCGGCCCTCGCCGGCTTCATCGCCGAAGTCACCGTCTTCCTCGGGGCCTTCCAGAAGTATGAATGGGCGGTCCTCATGGGCATCTGGGGCGCGGTGCTCTCCGCCGGCTACCTCCTCTGGATGCTCCAGCGCGTGATGTTCGGCCCCGTGAAGCATGAGGAGTGGGACCACCTGACCGACCAGCGGCACTGGTGGGAGCACTCCGTGGTCGCCGGCCTCGCCGCACTTGTCATCCTCCTCGGCGTCTACCCGGCGCTGACGATGGACATGATCGGCCCGGCCATCGATCCAATCATGGCGAGGTTAGCGGCATGAATAGCCTCGATATCGTCGGCCCGCAGCTCGCCGTCCTGGTCACGGCCGCCGTCATCCTCCTGCTCGATTCGCTCGTGCCTCAGCACCGCCGCGTCGAACCGTTCGTCGCGCTCGTCGGCCTCGCCGCCTCGGCTGTCTGGACCCTCACCTGGATCCTCCGCGACGACTACCAGGACGCCTTCGGCGGCACCCTCGCCCTCGACCAGTACGCGGTCTTCTTCTACATCCTCTTCGTCGGTATCACGGCCACCGTGGTGCTGGCTTCCGTCGACTGGGTGAACCGCGCCGGCCGCGGCCAGGGCGAGTACTACGCGCTCGTGCTCGTCGTGTGCTCCGGCCTCATGTTCCTCTCGGCCGCGCGCGACCTCATCACCATCTACCTTGCGCTCGAACTCAGCTCCATCCCGCAGTACATCCTCGCTGGCTGGGGCAAGGACCAGCGCTCGAGCGAAGCCGGCCTGAAGTACCTGCTGCTGGGCGCGGTCGCGTCGTCGCTGCTGCTCTATGGCATGGCCCTCATGTACGGGTTCAGCGGCAGTACGCTCCTCACCGATATCGCCGCCGCCGTCAGCGCCGATGGCGAAGCGAACCGCTCGCTGCTCGTCCTGTCGATGGTCCTGCTCATCGCGGGCTTCGGCTTCAAGATGGCCGTGGTCCCCTTCCAGATGTGGGTCCCCGACGTCTACCAGGGCGCGCCCACGCCGGTGTCCGCGTTCCTCTCCGTCGGCTCGACGGCGGCCGCCTTCGCCGTTGTCACGCGCATCTTCTTCGAAGCGCTCGGCGCCGATGTGCTGAGCGACGACTGGTCGATGATCTTCGCGGTCCTCGCCGCCGTCTCCATGACCATTGGCAACCTCGGCGCCATCGTCCAGTCCGACATCAAGCGGATGCTGGGCTACTCGTCCATCGCACAGGCGGGGAACTTCATGGTTGGCCTCGCCGCTATTTCCGTCTCCGGCGAAGAGTTCACGCTCGGCGCCAGCGCCATCCTGCTCTTCCTCGCGGCCTATGCCTTCACGAACCTCGGCGCCTTCGTGGCGGTCATCGCCATCTCCGAGAAGATTGGCAGCGACCAGATCCGCGACTACGCCGGCATGTGGAAGCGCTCGCCCTTTCTCGCCGTCACGCTGGCGTTCTGCCTCGTCTCGCTCACGGGCATTCCGCCCACCGCCGGCTTCTGGGCGAAGATGTACGTCTTCAACGCCGGCATCCGCGCCGACCTCGGTTGGCTGGTCATCATCGGCGTCCTCAACAGCGTCGTCTCCGCCTACTACTACCTGGGCGTCGCGCGCCAGATGTTCCTCGGCGACGCCGAAGGCCAGGAGCGCGTGCCGACCACCCCGACTATCGGCCTCTCGCTCAGCGTCGCGACGCTCGGCGTGCTCGTCTTCGGCATCCTGCCCATGCCGCTGATTTCGGCCGCCCAGGACGCCGTCGAAATCTTCGCCCGCCAGTAACCATGTCCGGCTACGACCTCTCGTTCGAAGTAGTGGTCGAAGACGCCGACGTCGACCTCGACGCCCTCCATGAGCTTGCGGCGCGCGTCATGTCGGGCGAAGAGGTGCCCGAGGGCACCGGCCTCTCCGTCCTCATCACCGGCGACGACGAAGTCCGCGAGATGAATCGCCGCTTCCTCGGCATCGACGAGCCCACCGACGTCCTCAGCTTCCCCGACGAGGCCGGAGACTTTATCCAGGGCATCGCCGACGAGCAGTACCTCGGCGATATCGCGATCGCGCTTCCCACCGCGCAGCGCCAGGCTGGCGAGGTCGGCCATTCGCTCGATGCCGAAGTCGCGCACCTGCTCGTGCACGGCATCCTGCACCTCTGCGGCTACGAACACGACGAGGGCGGCGAACCCGAGCGCCGCATGCGCGCCCGCGAGGAGCACTACCTCGGCGACCTCGGGCACGTGCACTAGCGCGTCCCCGGCCTGCCGCAGGGCCCCCGCGCTACCACTCGCTTTCCGGGTTCGCTCCTTCCCGGCACATCCGTTCTATACTGGTACGCGGACCAACCACCCCACGACCGCGCTCCGAGGTTTGCGTGCTCTACGGCAGATACCGCCCCGCCGGCTTCGAGGAAGTCGTCGGCCAGGACCACATCGTGACTACCCTTCGCAACGCCCTCAAGACGGGGCAGGTTGCGCACGCCTACCTCTTCAGCGGCCCGCGCGGTACCGGCAAGACCACCACCGCCCGTATCCTCGCCCGGGCCGTGAACTGCCTCGCGCTGAAGGACGGCGACCCCTGTGGCGCCTGCGCTCCCTGCGAGGCCATCGGCCAGGGCCGCGCGCTCGACCTCATCGAGATGGACGCCGCCAGCAACCGCGGCATCGACGACATCCGCGAATTGCGCGACAAGATCGCCTTCGCCCCGAGCGACCTTTCGCGCAAGGTCTACCTCCTCGACGAGGTGCACATGCTCACCCCCGGCGCCTTCAACGCCCTCTTGAAGACGCTCGAAGAGCCCCCGGACCACGCGATCTTCATCCTCGCCACCACCGAGTTCCACAGCGTCCCGGCGACCATCGTCTCCCGCTGCCAGCGCTACGACTTCCATCGCGTCCCCAACGACGCGATCATCCGGCGGCTCACCTACATCGCCGGCCAGGAAGGCTTCACCCTGCCCGAGCAGGGCTACTCGCAGATCGCCATCCAGTCGCGCGGCGGCCTCCGCGACGCCATCACGCTCATGGAGCAGGTCGTCGCCCGCTACGGCGACCAGCCCACCTTCGAACAGGTGCTCGAAGCTCTGGGCCTCGTCCACGATGAGCGCAGCGAACAGCTCGCCCGCGCCCTCATCGAAGAGGACCTCGCGGCCGCGCTCGATATCGCCCACGCCGTCGCCGACGACGGCATCGACATCGCGCGCTTCACGAGGGAGACCGTCAACATCCTTCGCGACGTGCTCCCACAGGTGGTCCGCGGGCAGCCGAACGAGGCGAGTCCGTACGCCGCGCTCGCCCAGGACGCCATGAACCGGCCGCAGCCCGTGCCCCGTGTCCTCGCCGCCATCAGCGAGCTCGCCAAAGCCGATTTCCGCCTCGACCCTGCGAGCCCCATCCCGCTCGAAGTCGCGTGCGGCGCTGCGATCGTCGGTACGCCGGTTGCGGTGGCGGCCGCGCCCGCGGACGGGACCGCCGCACAGCCGGGCCGCCCGCGCCCTGCCGGCCAGCCGCGCCCCGCGAGCGGCGGTGGCAGGCAGGCCGCCGATGCCCCGCTCACCCGCGAAGAGCGCTTCCTCAAGGACCTCTACGAGCGCAGCCGCATGGCCGACGTCAAAGTCGCGGCCAAGCTCCACGCCTGCGAAGTGCTCTCCATGACCGACGACACCATCGAATTCGGCGTGTTCCACAAGTTCCACCTCGACTCCCTCGAACGCGAGGGCCGGCCGCTCCTCGAACAGCAGACCGAAAGCTTGCTCGGCCGCCCGATGCGCCTCACATTCAAGCTGACCGAACGGCAGCAGCAGTCGAAGCGCCCCACGCGGTCTGGTCACCTGGTGGAAGCCGCCCGGGCCATCCCCGGGGCCACGCCGGTACAGAAGGATACATAACATGGCAAAGAGTTCGGGCCGTAACCGCTATCTCCGGCGCGCCGGTGGCGGCGGTCTCCCCGGGATGGGAGGCGGCGCTGCAGGTGGGGCGAATCCCCTCGCCGCCGCCCAGGAAATGCTCGCCAAAGCGCAGCAGGAACTCGCCGCGACCACGATCGAAGGCACCGCCGGCGGCGGCGCCGTCCGCGTGACCATGTCGGGCGAGCAGAAGATCACCGGCATCGCCATCGAGCCCGAGGTCGTGGACCCCGAAGACGTCGAAATGCTCCAGGACCTCATCATGGCGGCCATGGCCGATGCCAGCGAGAAGGCGAGTGAGCTGCAGTCGAAGTCGTTCGGGGCCATTACGGGCGGACTGAACCTTCCCGGGCTCGGGCTGGGTTAGCAGCGATGGCCGAGGCCGCGGCGGGCACGCCCGAGCCTATCGCCCGCCTCATCGAGGCGTTCCACAAGCTGCCCGGCATCGGGCCGAAGTCGGCGCAGCGCCTCGCCTACCACGTCCTGCGCGCCCCCGAACAGGAGGCCGAAGCCCTCGCCACCGCCATCCGCGACGTCAAGGAGCGCATCGTCCTCTGCTCGGTCTGCTGCAACATCACCGAGTCCGACCCCTGCTCCTACTGCGCCGATCCGCGGCGCGATCCCTCCGTCGTCTGCGTGGTCGAACAGGCGCTCGATATCCTCGCCCTCGAACGCGCCGGCGCCTTCAAGGGCCGCTACCACGTGCTGCACGGCGTCCTCAACCCCATGGATGGCATCGGCCCGGAGCACCTGCACATCCGTGAGCTCGTCGCCCGCCTTGAATCCGGCGAAATCACCGAGGTCATCATGGCCACGAACCCCAGCCTCGAAGGCGAAGCCACGGCCATGTACATCAACCGCCTCGTCTCGCCGCTCGGCGTGACCGTCACCCGCCTCGCCCGCGGCCTCCCCAGCGGCGCCGACCTCGAATACACCGACGACCTCACCCTCTCCCGCGCCCTCGAAGGCCGCCAGGCCCTCTAGCAGACCACCATGCCGCCCCGCGTTCCCCATGGACTCCCGCCCCAACCACTCCCTCCCCCAGCCGCGCTGCGAGTCAGTAACGCGACCGCCAGGGAGCGCACCGCGCGGGGCGTCCCCACCCGCGCCCGGAACCC
>JBLNCO010000337.1:0-5885 GCA_050260715.1 Hyphomicrobiales bacterium
CGGCAACCCGGTCGACGTCAAACTGTCGACCACCGAGGCCACGGCCAGCTTCAAGATCGACCAGATCGTCAGCACCCGGACGATGATCGTGAACGCGCAGGCAACGGGTGCGCCTGCCTCCGGGTTTAAAATCGGGGGCATCAGCGCCGACCCGCCCACGGTCGTCGTGACCGGCCCGAAGCAGGTCATCGACAGCCTCGGCGACTTCCTCAACGCCGAACCGGTCGACGTCACGGGCGCCCGCCAGGACGTCATCAAGACGGTGAACATCCAGCGCCCCGAAAACGTCTCGCTTGCCGACCGCCCCGGCGGCAGCGTCCTGGTCAGGGTCGAAATCGTCGCCTCGCAGTGCGGCGGCGCCACCAACGACGACTGCCCCGCGGACACCATCATCGTGCCGCCCACCTTCACCGATATCCCCGCCGGCATGCAGATCGATCCCGGCAGCTACAGCGTCACCGTCATCGCAAGCGGCCCCCTGCCCGCGCTCAGCAGCCTGAAGCGCTCCGATATCACGGCCACGGTTTCGCTGCTCGGCGGCCGTGCCGGGGTGGCCACCTACGAAGTCAAGCTGAGTGGTGCGCCCGAAGGGGTTAAGCTGGAAGCCGACCCCATCTCCGTCTCGCTCTCCCCGGTACTGCCATGAATCCTGCGTCCACCGCGGCGCTTCCCCGCGTCGTCATCGTCGGCCGCCCCAACGTGGGCAAATCTACCCTGTTCAACCGCATCCTCGGCGAACGCCGCGCGATCGTGGAGGACGAACCGGGCACCACCCGCGATCGCGTCGAAGCCGACGTCGAATGGCGCGACACCCGCTTCCGGCTCATCGACACTGGTGGCTTCGAAACCACCACCGAAAACGTCTTCGCGCCCCTTATCGTCAGCCAGATTCGCACCGCCATCGAGTCCGCGGACCTCGTTGTCTTCTGCGTCGACGCCCGCGACGGCCTCACTGCCAGCGACTGGGACATCGCCGATGTCGTGCGGCGCGCGCGCCGGCCCACCCTCGTCGTCGCTACCAAGGCCGACAACGAAAGCCGCGAAGCCGCCGGCATCGCCGAGGCGGCCACCCTCGGCTTCGGCGAGGCGATGCCCCTGAGCGCCCTCCACGATGTCAATGTTGGGCTCATGCTCGACGAGGTCGTGGCCCGGCTCCCGCAGGCGCCCGCCGTGCTCGAAGAGGACCGTATCCGCCTGGCCATCGTCGGCCGCCCGAACGTCGGCAAGTCGATGCTCGTGAACGCCATCCTTGGCGAAGAGCGGGTCATCGTCAGTCACGTCGCCGGCACCACGCGCGACGCGGTCGATACCGAGATCGATACCCCCGCCGGCGCGTTCACCCTCATCGACACGGCCGGCGTCCGGCGCCCCGGTCAGCGCGGCAAGGGCATCGAACGCCACTCCGTCATGCGCACCAGCGCTGCCATCGAGCGCTCCGACGTCGTCATCCTCGTGATCGACGGCAGCGAAGGCGTCACCGCCCAGGACACCCACATCGCCGGCATGGCGATCGATGCCCACAAGGGTCTCGTCATCGCCGTGAACAAGATCGACCTCTGGGAGGACCAGGAGGGAGGCCGGGCCTGGGCCGAACGCCAGACGCGCGGCCGTATCAAGTTCGTCCCCTGGGCGATGGTCACGTTCATCTCGGCGCTCGAACGGAAGGGCCTCGACCACCTGCTCGAGCTCGCCGCCCTCGCCCGGGAAGTGCGCCGCCGGCGCGTGCCAACGGGGGAACTGAATGGCGTCCTCGCCCGTGCCATCCGCGAACACGTACCCCCGCTCGTCCACAACCGCCGGTTCAAGCTCTTCTACGCCACCCAGGCCAGCATCGACCCACCGACCTTTATCCTCTTCGTCAACGACCCCGCACTCGTACACTTCAGCTACCGCCGTTACCTCGAACGCGTCCTTCGCGAGACCTATGACTTCGAAGGGACAGCAATAAAGCTGGTGTTCAAAAGCCGAAACGAGGAAAATTCCGGTTCGTGATCGCCTACCCGGCCAACATCGTCCTGGGCTACCTGTTCGGTTCGATTCCGTTCGGCCTCGTTGTGGGCTTTCTCTTCACCGGCCGCGACATCCGCAGGTCGGGCAGCGGCAAGACCGGCACCACGAACGTCCTCCGCACCGCCGGGAAGACCGCCGCCGCTCTCGTGCTCGTCGGCGACATCTCCAAGGGCGTCATCCCCGCGCTCATCGGCCGCTACCTCTTCGATGACAGCTGGGTCGCCGCTGCGGGCGCAGCCGCCGGCATCGTCGGCCACATCTTCCCGGTGTTTGCCGGATTCCGTGGCGGCCGCGGTGTGGCCGTGGCATTCGGCGGGGTGCTCGGCCTGACGCCCCTGATTGCCCTCGCCTTTCCCATCATCGGCGCCGCCATCCTCATTCCGACGCGCTACGTCTCCCTGATGTCCGTGCTCGGCACGCCGATCGCGGCCGCCATCGTCTGCATCTCCGCCATCTTCTGGGATGTCCCGCCCGCGTTCGCCGTCTACGCGCTGTTCGCGGTGCTCGTCATCGAATACATGCACATCCCGAACATCCGCCGCCTGCTCACGGGCACCGAACCGCGCATCGGCCAGGGCGGCGACCGCGCCGCGACGGGTTAGCCTTGCCCTCGTTCGCTGTCCTTGGCGCCACCTCGTGGGGTTTCACCCTCGCCTCCCTCCTCACGAAGAACGGCCACGACGTCACCGTCCTCGTCCGCAGCAAGCCCGAAGCCGAACAGCTCGCCGCCGCGCGGGGTGTCCCCCGCCTCCCGGAGCTTCGCCTCCCCGATGCCATCGACATCCGTCCCGCCTCGGACCCGCCGTCCGCCGATGGCCTCGTGGTCGCTGCGCCCGCGCAGGCGGTCGCCGCATCGGCCGCCGGCCTTCCTGCCCTCCGCGACGTCCCGGTGCTCTCTGCGGCCAAGGGCATCGAACACGGCACCCTCCGGCGCATGAGCGAAGTGCTCGCCGCTGCGGGCTGGCCCGAGCAGCACATCGCCGTGCTCTCCGGGCCGAACCTCGCCCACGAGATCGTGCGCGGGTTGCCGGCGGCCGCCGTTGTCGCCTCGCGCGAATCAGCCGTCGCCACCGCCTGGCAGAACGCCCTGTCGTCGCCGGTCTTCCGCGTCTACCGCTCCGACGATGTCATCGGCACCGAGCTCGGCGGCGCGCTCAAGAACATCATCGCCATCGCCGCCGGGGCCGCCGCCGGCCTCGGCCTCGGCGCCAACGCCATCTCCGCCCTCATGACGCGCGGCCTCGCCGAAATGACGCGCCTCGGCGCCGCGCTCGGCGCCCGGCCCCTCACGTTCCAGGGCCTCGCCGGCGTCGGGGACCTCGCGGTCACCTGCTATTCGCCGCTCTCACGCAATCGCCGCTTCGGCGAGCTCCTGGCGGGCCGCGCCACACCGGCCGCCGCGGCCGCCGCGATCGGCGAAACCGTCGAGGGCGCCGCGACCGCCCCCGTCGCGCTGGAGCTCGCCCGCAGGGCAGGCGTCGATATGCCCATCACCGAACAGGTCGTGGCCGTGCTGTCCGAAAAGCTCTCCGTCGCCGACGCCATGGCCGCCCTGCTGCAGCGCGCACCCACCAGCGAGCACTGAGGAGCCCTCAGCCTCCCCTGTTACACTGGGTTCATGACCTCCCGCGACCTCGAGGCGCTCCTTACCGACCTGCGTTCGGGGCAGCATCCCGGCGCTGCCCGGGTGACCGTGCTCTCCGACCTCGACCGCGGCGACCTTGCGCACCTGCGTGGGACCTGGCCGGGCGTGCCACCCGCCATCCGCGAAGAGATCCTCACGTGGGCCGCCGACCTCGCCGAACAGAACCTCGACCTCGATTTCCGGGGCCTCTGCCGCATCGGCCTCGAAGATAGCGAGCCGAGCGTCCGCCGGCGCGCCATCGAGGCGCTCTGGGAGAGCGACGACCGCGCCACGGCCGCGTCGCTCACGACCCTCCTCCGCACCGACCCGGACGATTCCGTTCGCGGCGCAGCAGCCCAGGCGCTCGGGCGGTTCGTCCTGCAGCGCGAACTCGACTCCATGCGCCCCGGTGGCGACGACGCCATCGTCGAGGCCCTCCGCGAGACGGCGAACGACGTCCGCGAGCCGATCGACGTTCGCGCCAATGCCGTCGAATCGCTCGGCTACCGCTCGCTCCCGTGGGTCGATACGGTCATCAACGACGCCTACTACAACGACGACCCCCGCCTGCGCATCGCCGCCATCCGCGCCATGGGCTTTTCTGCGCAGGAGAAGTGGGTCGAGTACCTCGAAGAAGACGCCCGCTCCGACGACCCGGAGTTTCGCTTCGAAGCCGCCGTTGCGCTCGGCACGATCGGCTCCGAGGCCGCCGTCGATACCCTCGCCGAGCTCCTCCACGACGAGGACGCCGAGGTCCAGGAAGTGGCCATCGCCTCGCTCGGCGAAATCAGCGGCGAAGAGGCCATCCGCTACCTGCAGGAGTTCGCCGAGGAAGCCCCCGAGGAGCTCCAGGACGCCGTCCGCGAGGCCATCGACAACGCCCTCTTCATCAGCCAGGAAGGCGACGGAGGTACCCTACTCAGGCTATGAGCCGCGCCTTCCCCATTAAAACTGCCATCTCCGCCGGCGGCGTCGTCTGGCGCCGGAACGAAGCCGGCGAAGTCCAGGTGGTCATCTGCGGGCGGCGCTCCGACCGCCTCTGGGGGCTCCCCAAGGGCACACCCGATGAGGGCGAGAGCATCGAGCAAACCGCGCTCCGCGAGGTCCGCGAAGAGACAGGCCTCGAAGTGAAAGCCGGCCCCGAGCTCGGTACGATCGAGTACTGGTTCACCTCCGGCGGCATCCGGTACCACAAGTTCGTGCACCACTGGCTCATGGAACCCACGGGCGGCGACGTCGCGAACCATGACCACGAGTACGATGATGTCGAGTGGGTCTCCATCCCCGAGGCCCTTCGTCTCATGACCTACGAGAACGAGCGGCGAATCGTCCGCGAAGCCGCGGCGCAGCTTGGGGTCAGGCTATGACGATCGAGCGCCCGCCGGTCCCGCCCGAGTTGACCGTCATCTCCGGCGCCGGCCTTCGAATCCACCGCAAGCACCTCACCGACGCCGTCGACGACTACCGCTGGCGCCGCGACCTCGGCCTCCTGCGCTTCGATGGCGGCCCGCCCGTCACCGAGTCGTTCAGCGACTTCCTGCAGCACTTCGAACAGGGTCTGCGGTTCATCAGCGGCGAACGCCGCGCCTACGCCATCGACACCGAGGATGGGCTGCACGTCGGCAACATCATGTACTACAACGCAGACCTCGCTCGCACCGCCGCCGAGCTCGGCGTGTCCATCGGCCATCCCGAGGCTCGCGGGCGCGGGCTCGGCACCGCCGCCGTCGTCCTCTTTCTTCGCTACCTCTGGTCGACCTACACGTTCCGGCGCATCTACCTGCACACCTTCGAGTGGAACGAGCGCGCTCGCCGCTGCTTCGAACGTGCCGGGTTCGATACCGTCTCGCAGGTCGTCCGCGGCGGAGCCACCTTCGTGCGCATGGAAACCCGGCGCGAATGGTGGACGTTGTGGGACCAGGAGGGGCGCTTCGAACCCATCCTCGCGCGCGCCGCGAACCCTGCCACCACCCGGCGCCCCGACCCTGAGCCCGGCCCCACCGAAGCGGGGTAGGCCCGCCCCGTTCGTCACCGGCCCGTTCCCCGGCGCGCCGCATTGCCACCGCGAACCAGCTTCCGCCCCTCGCGGCGGTCACATTCCTGTCACCTGTTCCGCGGTCCCCGGACCCCCGGCTGCTCTGCACCGCATCGGGGTCCTGCCGACATTTCTGCTAGAAGGAAACGCCAGCGTCGCAGTACGCGGGCGAGGCAGGATGGTGGTATGGACGGTGTCACCGCCGGCAACCTGGCT
>JBLNCO010000338.1:0-3641 GCA_050260715.1 Hyphomicrobiales bacterium
ATCGGAGCAGCCCATCAGAGCCGCGACCGTAAGGGAGCGCCCGGCGGAACCCCGGCACCAACCGCCACACTCCGGCACCAACCGCCCGGGCGGGCGCCACCCGGCCAACACGTAACGGATCGCCCGGGCCACATCCGTGCGCTCCCTGACGGTCGCGGTACTGACCGACCTGACTCCAGGCGCCGGCCATCGGCACCGCGACCCGCGCATCAGAGCCGCGACCGTCAGGGAGCGTCCGGCGGAGCCTCAACACCAACCGCCACACTCCGGCACCAATCGCCCGCGCGGGCGCCACGCCCGGCCGACGCGTAACGGATCGCCTGGGCGACGTCCGTGGGCTCCCTGCCGGTCGCGGTACTGACCGGCGCAGCACACCTCCCCACGCCGAGCCACGCTCCCTGTACTATCCGCCCATGCTCTTCCCGCGCGAAACGCTCGATGGCATCGTGGCGGGGCGGGTGACCGCCGCGTTTCGGCGGTGGAAGCGTCCCCGCGTGCGCGTCGGTTCGCGGCTGCGGACCGCCGTCGGGGTCGTCGAAGTCACCAGCCTGGACGCCGTGGCCCTGCCCCTCAGCGACGCCGATGCCCGCGAGGCCGGCGCCGCCTCTCTCGACGACCTCGCCTGGCTCGCGAAGGGCGAAGGCGACGTCTACCGCGTGGGCGTGCGGTTCGCGGGCGCCGACCCGCGCATTGCCCTGCGTGAGCAGGCCGAGCTCTCTGCGGACGACATCGCCGAGCTGCGCGCACGCCTCGCCCGGATGGACGCGGCCAGCGCGTCCGGGCCGTGGACGCGGGACGTGCTGCGGCTCATCGCCGAGCGGCCCGCGGCGCGCGCACCGGACCTCGCCGCCAGCCTCGGCCGCGAAACGCCGCCGTTCAAGCGCGATGTGCGCAAGCTCAAGGAGCTCGGCCTCACCGAGAGCCTGGAGGTCGGCTACCGCCTTTCGCCGCGCGGCCGGGCGCTCCTCGCGGCGCTCGATGAGGCCGGCAGCGAACCTTCGCCCTAGCCCTGCAGGAACGGGTTGGGTGCAGCCTCCATGCCGAACTCCTCGGCGACGGGCCCGCGCACAAGCGTGCCCTGCCACGTGCTCAGCGCCTGCGCGAGCGCATGGTCCGTTCGCAACGCCGCTTCCACGCCGAGGTTCGCGAGCTCGAGGACGTACGGCAGCGTCGCGCTCGTGAGCGCCTGGGTGCTCGTCTGCGGCACGGCGCCCGGCATGTTGCTCACGCAGTAGTGAATGACGCCCTCCTCGACGTACGTGGGGTGGCTGTGCGTCGTCGGGCGGCTCGTCTCCGAAGCGCCGCCCTGGTCGATGGAAACGTCGACGAGGACCGCACCGCGGCCCATCGAGCGCACCATTTCGCGCGTCACCACTTTCGGGGCGGCGGCGCCGGGCACGAGCACCGAAAGGATCGCCAGGTCCGCGCCCCGCAGCTCCTCCGCCACTGCCTGCGGCGACGAGACGCGCGTCGCGATGCGGCCGCCGAACACCTCCTGCAGGTGCGTCAAGCGCGCGAGGTCAGGCGACATCACCGTCACGCGCGCATCGAGCCCCATGAGCACGCGTGCGGCCGCGGTCCCGACCGTACCGGAACCGATGAGCACGCAACGCCCGGGCGGCACGCCCGCCACCCCGCCGAGCAGCTTGCCGCGGCCCTCGCCCGGCTGCTTCAAGAGGTGCGCGCCGATCTCCGCCGCCATGCGCCCCGCCACCTGCGACATCGGCGACAGCAGCGGCAACGAGCCATCTGGCTTGCGCACGAGCTCATAGGCCAGCGAGTTCACGCCGGAGTCGATGAGCCGCTCGGTGAGCGGCCGGTCGGAGGCGAGGTGGAGGTAGGTGAACAGCGCGCATTCGGGCCGCAGGTACTCGAACTCGGAGGTCACCGGCTCCTTCACCTTGACCACCAGCTCGCACGACTCCCAGACCGCATCAGCCGAACCCACGACCTCCGCGCCCGACGCGCGATAGGCGTCGTCGCTGTGGCCCGAACCCTCGCCCGCGCCCGATTCGACCAGCACCTTGTGCCCCTGCAGCGAGAGCGCGTGCGCGCCCTCCGGGGTCAGCCCGACCCGCCGTTCGCCGTCCTTGCGTTCGCGCACCGTGCCGACGCGCATCTGAGTCTCCTTCGGGGATTCGGACTCTATCGTACGCCCGCGAACCATCGACCCGGGGTGAGCATGTTCGCGCCCCCGGCCCGCCGCAATTGGCACTTCCGCGCGAAGGAACCAGCTGCAACAGTTCGCCCATGGCGGAACGCATTCCACGGCCAGCCACGCCCGAGGCGTGGAACGAACGCAGCAAGGGCTTCCTGCCGGGGCTCATCGGCATCGAAGTGCTCGAAATCGGGCACGGCTTTGCGAAAGGGCGGCTCGATATCGTGCCCGAACACCTCGCGCCGAACGGCTACCTGCACGCCGCGGTCGTACTGGCGCTCGCCGATACCCTCGCCGGCTACGGCTGCGTGGTCAGCCTCCCGGAAGAGGCGGCCGGCTTCACGACCATCGAACTCAAGAGCAACCACCTCGGCACCCTGCGCCAGGGCACCCTCGCCTGCAGCGCCCGCATGGCCCACGGCGGCCGCACCACCCAGGTCTGGGACGCCGAAGTCACCGACGAAGCCACGGGCAAGACCATCGCGCTCTTCCGCTGCACGCAAATGGTGCTCCGGTAGGCATTGACGATTGGCGATTGACGATTGTCGATTGCCATCGGGACGCGCGGCCCCGTAGCGATGGGTCGAACCCGCGGCCCGGTGCCCCATCCGGATCATGCGCCGCACGCGAATCGTCAATCGACAATCGTCAATCGCCAATCCTCTCCTACTGCTCGTACTTCTCCACCACGCCGGGCGGGCGGACGTTCGCCTGGTCCCCGCCGAGGCCGTATTCGCGCGCGGCGCGGCGCTGGCGCAGGTAGTCCCAGCACTGGTCGAGCGAAACCTGGAGTTCCTGCATGCGCTGGCGTTCGGCGGAGTCGAGCCCATCGCTATCGCGGGCGCGGAGCTCCTGCTCTTCGTCTACAAGGCGGCGGATGACGTCCAGGACCTCGGTGTCTTCCATGGTGCTGCCTCCCTGAGTCTCTCTTCACCTTCGCAGCCCCGGGTCGGCCCCGGCAACACTCCCGAGCTTGCGAACTGCTACCATCGCTCCGCTCGAAGGAGGCGGACATGAGCGCACTCAAATCGTTCGACCGCGTTGCCCACCTTTACGACGGCACGCGCGGCGTGCCCGCGGAGGTGGCACAGGCTATCGGCGCGGGCATTGCCAGCCTGCTGCCCCGCGGCGATGCGCCTCCGCGCCTGCTCGAAATCGGCATCGGTACCGGGCGCGTCGCGGTGCCCGTCGCGGGCGAAGGCGTGCGTGTCGCAGGCGCCGACATCTCCCGCGGGATGCTCAACGTGGCCCGCGAAAAACGCGGCGGCCTCGACCTCGTGCTCGCAGAGGCGGCGCACCAGCCTTTCGCCTCCGCCAGCTTCGATGCGGTGCTCTTCGTCCACGTGCTCCACCTCGTGCCCGATGTCGAAGCGACGCTCGCGGCGGCGCTGCGCGTGGTCCGGCCCGGCGGCCTGGTGCTGCTGTGCCAGACGGAGCGCGGCGAGAGCGCCATGCTCGAAACCCACGCCCGGGTGCGGCGCCG
>JBLNCO010000339.1:0-13587 GCA_050260715.1 Hyphomicrobiales bacterium
GGGCATGGGCACCGGCACCGTCTTCGAGCGCCTCGACTAACTCGGGCGTTCCGCACCTGTTTCGATGTGGCGGGGCTTTCGCCCGGCCTCTTCTTCTTCCCGACGGCAACCCCGGCGCGCGCGCCAACAAAAAGGGCCGGCAGCTGCCGGCCCTTGGTGGTTTTGGAACCCGATTCCGTGCTACCCGGCTTCGCCACCCAATTGCCGGTTGTTCGCTTCGTACACGAGCTCGAGCATCCGCTCCCGGTGCCGCCCGACCGCCAGCTCCAGCGACTTCGCTTTCTCGCTGAACTCGACCATGTCCCACAGGCCCGGTTCGTCCAGGATACGGGCGTCTTCGACCAGCTCGTGGCACCGCCCCAGGAGCTCCTGGTGCTCATCGGTCTGGCGGCTGACCAGCGACCGCAGCCGCGGGATGCCCTGGTACACCTCGTTCATGTGCGAATCGGACCGCTCGGCGCGCAGGATGTGCGCCACGAGCGCCTTCCGCGCTTCGACCATGGCCTCGGTGAACTGGGTCGCCCAGGCGCGCGGCCGGGCTGCTTCGAACGGGAGACGCGCGGCGCGGCGAAGGAGCCGCCCCGCCTCAACAATCGGGTCGGATGAAAAGCGCGGCGGCATCGCCGCAGGAAGCATGGCACTCAGGCCGGTTTGCATGCGTCGGGTGCCTCCTTCTTCCGGCCGGGTCGAGACCAACCGGAGCTTGCCCATACCGGGCTTCGCCCATGTAGACGCTTCTCGCACTGTCTTTGTTCCGTGCTTTGCTAAAAGTCAGCCAACGAATGACGCCTGGCTATACCGCTTCCGCGAGCTCCTGCAGCGTCCGCTGCGCTCGCGGGGTGTCGAGTACCGGGAAGACCAGCGACCCGCGCGCGAAGCCATCCGGGCCCGCGTGGAACTCCACCGGCCCCGAAAGCCCGCAGTCGGCGTCCAGTTCATCGCCGATTTCCGCCGCCAGCGCGACGGCATCCGCGAACCGGACGTCCTGGGCCATCACCGTCTTTCCCGGCTGCAGCCGCCCGGGGATGACCCCGGTCTCCGGCCGCGGGTCGGCGCACCCCACAATCGGCAGGTGCACCACCATTCGGTCGGTGCCGTTCAGGCGTACGAACGGCTCGCCTGCGAGCTGTACCTCGCGCACCACCGCCCAGCTGCGGAGCCTCGCTACCGACGCCTCCACAGCCTCGAGCGTGGGCTCGGAGAAGTGGCAAACCGTTGGACGGCCAGCACGTTCCCCGGGCAACAGTTCGATGTTCATAAGACCTCCCAGTCTCGCTTGGGCGCACGACCCCGCGGGGGCGGGCCACGCCAAAAACAACCGAGGAGGCAAGAGCTTCTGCAATCGCCCCCCGAACGCCTACGGGGTTAGCTGACGGGTTCGGCGTCGGAAGTCGCCTATGCGCACACAGCGCAACACACCCCAGGTGCTGGGTCCCCCGTTCCCGGCGTCGTACCGGGACTCGGCGCAGTCAAGATAGCACCCCTAACACTGGTTGTGACGGGGGGCCGGTGTCAAGATCATTACAAGCAATTAGTCCCCTTTCCGTGAACCTGAGGGGGAAAATTCTTACGTTGATTTCACCGTCCGGGGCCACTTCGCCCGCGCCCTCGGCCGTCTCCGCCTCGCCCACCTTCTCCCCTGTTCCCTGCCGTTTCCGAACGGATGTTCTCCGGGCGCGCCGTTTGCTACACTCGTCCTATGCCCTCGCTCGCACCTCCCGGCGCCCGTTCTGGCTTCGAACTCGTCGCCGATTACAGGCCCACCGGCGACCAGCCCCAGGCCATCGAAAAGCTGGTCGATGGCGTGCAGCGCGGCGACCGCTACCAGACGCTGCTCGGCGTCACGGGCTCGGGCAAGACGTTCACCATTGCGAACGTCATCCAGCAAACCGCCCGGCCCACGCTCGTGCTCGCGCACAACAAGACGCTCGCGGCCCAGCTCGCCGCCGAGCTTAAGGACTTCTTCCCGAACAACGCCGTCGAGTACTTCGTCAGCTACTACGACTACTACCAGCCCGAGGCCTACATCCCGCGCACCGATACCTACATCGCCAAGGACGCGGACATCAACGACGAGATCGACAAGCTCCGGCACGCCGCCACGCGCGCGCTCTTCACCCGGCGCGACGTCATTATCGTCGCGAGCGTGAGCTGCATCTACGGCCTCGGCGAGCCCGAGCAGTACCAGGAGTTCGTTCTCAAGTTCGCGAAGGGCCAGCGCTTCGACCGGAGCGACGCCATCCGCCGCATGGTCAGCATGCAGTACGAGCGCAACGACATGAACGTCGTGCGCGGGAAGTTCCGGCTCCGCGGCGATTCGCTCACCATCCTCCCCAGCTACGAAGAGCTCGCCGTCCGCATCGACTTCTGGGGCGACGAAGTCGAACGCATCGTCGAGCTCGACCCGCTGACCGGCGAAATCCTCGCCGAGCGCGACTCCATCGAGATCTTCCCCGCGAAGCACTTCGTAACCACGAGCGACCGCATGGCCACCGCCATCGAACGCATCGAAGCCGAGCTCCAGGACCAGCTCGAGTTCCTGCGCGGCCAGGGCAAGATCCTCGAAGCCGCCCGACTCGAAGAGCGCACCCACTACGACATCGAGTCGATGCGCGAAACCGGCTACTGCGCCGGCATCGAAAACTACTCGCGCCACCTCCAGCTCCGCGAGGCCGGCTCCACACCCTGGTGCCTCCTCGATTACTTCCCCGACGACTGGCTCCTGGTGGTCGACGAGTCCCACATCACCCTGCCCCAGGTGCAGGGCCAGTTCTTCGGCGATCGCGCCCGCAAGCAAACGCTCGTCGAGTTCGGCTTCCGCCTGCCGAGCGCGCTCGATAACCGGCCGCTCACCTTCGAGGAGTTCGACCAGCACATCAACCAGGCGATCTTCGTCAGCGCCACCCCGGCCGAATACGAAACGCAGCGCTCCACCCAGGTGGTCGAACAGGTGATTCGCCCCACCGGCCTCCTCGACCCCGAAATCTCCGTCCGCCCGACGCGGAACCAGGTCGACGACCTGATGGAGGAGATCCGGCTCACGGTCGACAAGGGCCAGCGGGTCCTCGTCACCACGCTCACGAAGAAGATGGCCGAGGACCTTGCCGACTACCTCACCGAGATGGGCATCAAGACCCACTACCTCCACTCCGAGGTCGAAACCCTCGACCGCGTCGAAATCCTCCGCGACCTGCGGCTCGGCGTGTACGACGTCGTGGTCGGGATCAACCTCCTCCGCGAAGGCCTCGACCTCCCCGAGGTGTCGCTCGTCTGCATCCTCGATGCCGACAAGGAAGGCTATCTGCGCTCGAACCGGTCGCTCATCCAGACCATCGGCCGCGCCGCCCGCCACATCGATGGCCGGGTGATCATGTACGCCGACACCATCACCCAGAGCATGCAGAACGCCATCGACGAGACGTACCGCCGCCGCGCCATCCAGGAGACGTACAACCGCGAACACGGCATCGAAGCGCGCGGCATCGCCAAGGCCATCAAGGACATCACCGACCACGTCCGCATGGTCGCCGAGGAGAAGACGCCCTACGCCTCGGCGAAGGACATGCCGAAGGACGAGATCGCCCGGATGGTCAAGGAGCTCGAGAGCGAGATGAAGGCCGCCGCGCGCAACCTCGAATTCGAAAAGGCCGCCGGCCTCCGCGACCAGGTGGTCGAACTTCGCCGCCAGCTCGTCGGCACCGACGAAGAGGAGCTCCAGGCCTTCGCCGCCGTCGCCGGACGCGGCGGGCCGCTCCGCTCCGGCCGCAGCCTGGCAGGCGGCCGCGACCGCAGCCGCCGGGGCCGCCGCCGGTAGCATTGCGGACGCCGCCGCGGCCACTACCATCCGTCAGCCTGCCCGCGCCGCAATCAGTACCGCGACCGATAGGGAGCGCACGATATAGGGCGTGCCCACCCCCTATCGCATTGCCCGGGCACTCACGTCCCCACGCGAATCGTCCTCGTCAATCACCCAACCGCGGCCGATAGGGAGCGCACGGCATCCGGCGTCCCTTCGCACCGGGCACCGGGCACCCGCAATCGACAATCGTCAATCGACAATAGACAAATCGTCGATCGTCAATCCCCGGTCACCAGCCGCCCATCCCGCAGCTGCCACACCGCCCCACCGAACCGCTCGATGAACCACCGGTCGTGTGAGACTGCGAGCACCGGCCCTTCGAACCCCGCGAGCGCACGTTCGAACTCCTCGAGAATGTCGAAGCCAAGGTGGTTCGTCGGCTCGTCGAGGAGCAGCACGTTCGCACGCAGCGCGATGAGCCGCGCGAGCTGCAGCTTCCGCCGCTGACCCGTGCTCAGCGATCGCACCGGCTTCTCCAGGTCCTCCAGCGTGAACAGCCCGTACCGGAACAGGTCACGGATGAGCGCATCGCGGTAGCCGCGCTGCCCTTCGCGATACGCCTCGAACACCGTTCGCTCGGGGTCGAGGTCGCGCGCATCCTGGTCCAGGTAACCGAGCCGTACCCTGGGCGAAAGCCGCACCACCCCGGCCGACGCCTCCTCCCGCCCCGCGATGATGTTCAGCAGCGTCGACTTGCCTGCGCCATTCGGACCCACGATCACCGCCCGCTCCCGCGCGCCGAGCGCGAACGACACGCCGTCGAGGACCACCCGGTCGCCGAAGCACTTCCGCAGCCCCTCGACGACCACCGGACGTTTCCCTTCGAGCGCGTCGATATCGAACTCCGGGGCGATGCGCAGCGTATCCGGCGGCTTCGGGATCGGGTCGGCTTCGATCCGCCGCAGGCGCTCTTCCGCCGACCGCACGTTCCGCGAGATCGCCACATCGACGCGGCCGCCAAAGAAACCTTTCGCGAACTTGTCGTTGTCGCGCGCGGCACGGCCCGGATGTCCGACGCTCCGTGCCGCCACGCGAATCGCGTGACGCAGCTCGCGGATCTCCTCCTGCTGGCGTTCGTAGTCGGCGGCCCACCGCGCCCGCGCCTTCGCCCGCACCTCCGCGTAGGCGTCGTAGTTCCCCGCGTACTCCGCCACCCCATGCGAATGCTCCTCGACCTCCAGGATTCGCGTTGCCACCCGGTTGAGGAAATGCCGGTCGTGCGAAACGGCCAGCACGCCGCCCTTGAACCCCGCCAGGTACCCTTCGAGCCACTCCAGCGCCCCGAAGTCGAGGTGGTTCGTCGGCTCGTCGAGCACTAGCACGTCGGGCGATTGCAGCAGCAGCGTGGCGAGCAACACGCGCGCCTTCTCGCCGCCCGAGAGCGTTTCGAACGCCTGCTCCATCGGGAGATGCGCGATGCCCAGCCCCGCGAACACCTCCGCCGCACGCCACTCGATCTCGTAGCCCCCACGGCGCTCGAACGCTTCCTGCACGGCGCCGTACCGCTCGAGCACCGCCTCGAACGCCCCGGGTTCGATCTCCGGTTCGGCCATCCGCGGTTCCATCTCCCGGAGCTCCCATTCGAGCGCGCGCAGCCCGCCCTGCGCCTCGCGCACCAGGTCGCGGATGCTCGTTCCCGCAGGCGGCGATGGCGGTTGCTGCGGGAGGTGTCCGGCGATGGCGCCGGGCGCGAACCAGACCTCGCCGCCGGCTTCAGGCGCACGTTCGCCCGCGATCACCCGCAGCAGCGTCGACTTGCCGGTGCCGTTGGCGCCGACAACGCCAACGCGTTCGCCGGCGTTGAGCACGAATTCCACGTTCGAAAGGACGGTCTGGGCGCCGAAGATCACACTGACCTTCGAGAGCGAAAGCAACATAACGCAGGTAACCCCGGGGAACAGAGACGGCCGCCTTCGGCACCGAATGCGCGCAAGGCGTTTCAGGGGTTAGCTGCGATCCACCACCGGGGCACCTCGAAGAGTGTGGCCCGCGCTCCGCGGGCACCACATAGGCTAACAGACGTGCCGGCCGCCCGGCCATCCGCCAAAAGCCCGAATTACGCCTCGCCCGTCAGGAACCGGCGCGGCACCTCGCGCAGCATCAGGTCGATCGTCGCCTCTTCCACGCCCGCCTCCCGCAGCGCCGGCACCGCCACGGTCGAGACGAAGAGGTAGCGCGTCGGCTCCTGCTTCGCCGGGGCCTGCTGGCCCTTCACGATCGCGCCCGGCGCATGGTCATGCCCGAGCATCAGCCGGTGAGCCCAGCCGCGGTCGATGAGCGCCTTCACCGTCGCGTTCCGTTCCTGCCAGTTCGGACGTCCCGCACCGCCCGGGTAGCGGTCCATCGAAAGGTACACGCCCGTCTGGAGCAGCTCCTCCAGGTAGTCCACATCCGTGGTGTCGGCACTGTGCCCGATGGCGATGCGGTCCATCGGCGCCCCTTCCTCACGGAAGATCTCCACCTGGCGCCGCCCAACCTGCTCCGGCGCCCAGTGATGCGTGCTGATCGGGCACCCCGTCTGCTTCAGCGCCCGCGCCGCGCCGCGGAGGATGCGCTCGCCTTCCGGCGTCACTCCGCCCATGTCGTTCGCGACCTTGATGGCGCCCGCCTTGATGTCCGTGTTGCCGATGCCCACCGTGATCTCGCGCACGAAGATGTCGGCGATTTCATCCAGGTCGCGGGTCCAGAACGACCGTGGCACATCGCGCCAGATGCCCGTCGCGACCACCACGTGCATACCCGAAACCTGCGCCACGTCCCGCACGAACTCGACATCCCGCCCGAGGTCGGGCGTCGTCAGGTCGATCATTGCGGTCACGCCGCCCGCCACGGCTTCGCTCAGCTCGGCAATCGCGTTCGCCCGCGTGGCTTCCCAATTGTACCGCCACGGGTAATGCCGGGCGTCTTCCCCCATCGAGACGATCACGTGCTCGTGGCTCAGGGTGACGCCCAGGTCGCTCGCCGGTATCGGCCCGAGCACCGTCTCTACAGTCGCCATTGGTTCCTCCTGCGCGCCCCGGATGTTACGCGAAGATCGCCCCGCCCGGCACGGCCGCCGCGCCGTGTGCTAGTGTCGAAGAAACTCTTGCGGAGGTTTGTTCGTGCCCGATAACCCCGAAGCCGTCTCGGCCGCCCTGCTTCGCCACCCCTACGGCATCTTCCTCGTCGGCTCGCGTTCGGGTGACGACCTCAACCTCATGACCGCGAACTGGGGCACCCAGTGCTCCTTCGAGCCCCGCCTCTATGCCGTGTTCATCGAAAGCGATTCGCACACCCGGCGGCTGATCGATGCCGGCGGCGTGTTCAGCATCTGCCTGCTGCCCGCCGACGCCGAAGACGTGGTGAGCCAGTACACGAAGCCGGCCGAAGTGTCGGGAGCAAGCTGGGCGAGCACGAGTACTTCGAAGCCCCGCAAACCGGTTGCCCGGTCTACGACGGCTCCGTCGCGTGGTTCGAATGCCGCGTGGTCGAAACGCACACAATCGGCGACCACGTGCAGTACATCGGCGAAGTGCTCGGCGGCGAAGTCCGCACAGGCGACCCCGCCTGGACGCTCCAGCAGCTCGGCTGGGAATACGGGGGCTAGCCGTCAGACCGCCGGCTCGATGATCGCCGACATGCTGCCCACCGACTCCTCCATCAGCGGGTCTGCCCCGAACGAGTGGATGAGCTCCTGCTTGCGGCGAACCTCGTCGTGGCTGCCCGTCATCACGATGGCCTGGCCGCTGCTATCGACCACGCACGCAATCGCGAACGCCTTCTCCACCTCGTACCCGAAGATGCGCCCGAGCATCGTCACCACGTAGTGGTAAGTGTGGTACTGGTCGTCGAGCAGGATGAGGTGGTACGGCTTTTCGAGCTCCTGGTCGCTCTCCTCGGTGATCTCGATCCCCGGTTTGGTCACCACGTCCATGCGCCGGATCCTACCGCGCCACACTCGAAAACGGGAGGTCTGATCCCGTTTCGATCGCCCCCGGTCGGCGTCCCATGAACCTCCACGTGGGCACCTCCGGCTGGCACTACAAACACTGGCGCGGCGACTTCTACCCGTCGCGGCTGCCGGCCCGCGAGTGGCTGAGCTACTACGCCGAGCGCTTCGACACCGTCGAGCTCAACGCCAGCTTCTATCGCCAGCCCCGTGCTTCAGCCCTGGGACCTCTGGCGCGAAACTGTGCCGGCCGGATTCTGCTTCGCGGTCAAGGCGAGCCGCTTCATCACGCACATGCGCCGCCTCGATGTCGAACCCGGGTCGCTCGAGCGGCTCTATGCCGGCGCGCGGCAACTCGGCGAGGCGCTCGGCCCGATCCTCTACCAGCTCCCGCCGGCGTTTCACCGCGACGAGCGCAACGAAGCCCGTCTCGCGCAGTTCCTCGAGATGCTCCCACGCGACCTCGAGCACGTCTTCGAGTTTCGCCACGACTCCTGGTTCGCCGAGCCCGTGTTCGCCCTCCTCGATCGGCACCACGCCGCCTTCTGCGCGTTCCACATGCCCGGCCTCGAAACGCCGCTGCGCCTCGCCGGCGGCCTGCTCTATATGCGCTTCCACGGCTCCGGGGAACGGTACGGCGGGAACTACGGCGAATCGGCGCTGCGCGACTGGGCCCGGCGCCTTCGCGACGCCGCCCGCGGCGCCCGCGCCGGGTACATCTACTTCAACAACGATATCGGCGGCCACGCGCCCCGAAACGCCGCCCGCCTGCGGGAACTTCTCCAGAAAGAAAGCCCGCCTCCAGGGGGCGGGCTCTAGCCTGTGCAAGAGTGGCGGAGAGGGGGAGATTCGAACTCCCGGTGCATTGCTGCACACCGCTTTTCGAGAACGGCACCATAAACCACTCGGACACCTCTCCGTTGCCAATTGTAGGAAGGAATCCACGTTCGCGGTACCGCCCCGGGCCGATCCTTAAACCCGCCGTTCGCTGCTCCAGGGCCAGCCCTCCGGCCACCCTCACAGCCCCAGCGCGCGCTCCACCCCGGCCACCGTCGTGTCGGACCGCGAGATGTTCGGCGTGTACCGCGCCGCCGCGGTGTCCGGGTCCTTCAGCCCGTTGCCGGTGAGGATCGCTACCGCGCGCCCGCCCCGCGCCTGCCCCGCGCGCCCACGCTTCAGGAGCCCCGCCACACACGCCGCGCTCGCCGGCTCCACGAACAGCCCTTCGCGGCTCGCCAGCAGCTCGTACGCCTCGAGGATCTCGTCGTCGGTCACGGCTTCGATGGCCCCGCCGCTCTCGTCGCGAGCCGCCTCCGCCTGCTTCCAGCTCGCCGGGTTCCCGATCTTGATGGCCGATGCGACCGTCTCCGGCCGCTCCACCCGCGCGCCCGTCACGATTGGCGCCGCCCCCGCCGCCTGGAACCCGAGCATGCGCGGGTGCATCGTCGCCAGGCCCCGCTCGGCGCACTCGCCGAACCCCTTCCAGTAGGCCGTGATGTTCCCGGCATTGCCCACCGGGATCGCGAGCATGTCGGGTGCGTCGCCCAGCGCCTCGCAGATTTCGAACGCGGCGGTCTTCTGCCCCTCGATGCGGTGGGGGTTCACCGAATTCACGAGCGCGATCGGGTGCCGCGCAGTTACCTCGCGCGCGGCCGTCAGCGCCTCATCGAAGTTCCCGTCGACTTCGATGATCTTCGTCCCGAAGGCGATGGCCTGCGCCAGCTTCCCGGCCGCGACGTTCCCGCCGGGTACCAGCACGTAACTCTCGATGCCGCAGCGGGCCGCATAGGCGGCCGCGCTCGCGCTCGTGTTGCCGGTGCTGGCGCAAAGGATCGCCTTCGCCCCCGCCTCGATCGCCTTCGCTACCGCAACCACCATGCCCCGGTCCTTGAACGAACCAGTCGGGTTGCACATTTCAAGCTTGAACCAGAGCTCATCGAGCCCGCACATGCTTTCGAGGGCCACCGATCGGACGAGCGGAGTATCGCCTTCGCCCAGCGACAGCAGCGGAGTCTGTTCGGTCAGCGGGAGGTGGCTTCCCCAGCGGTACAACACGCCTCGCGGCGAAGGACGGTTCACGGCTCCTCCGGCGGGCGGAACGCGTGGAACTTCATCTCCCGGAGCTCCTGCTCCAGCACCTGTATCTGCTTGCGGCGCTGCTTTTCGATCATTGTGTTGTACTTCGCGAATTCCTCGCGCACGTGGTCCACCACCTCTGCGATGTCCCGCCGGATGCCCGCGACCCGCTCGCCGAGCCCGGCGTGCCGCCCTTCGAGCAGCACGATTTCCCCCTGCACCTTGTCGGCCATGCTCAGCAGCCGGTCGGTCACCTCTTCGAGGGCGTTCAGCCGCTCATCGATCCGCGCGTGCTGGTCGCGATAGAGGCTGATTTCGTGCAGCAGCTCTTCCCGCCCGGAGCGCTCGTTCACCACGCCCTGGATCAGGTCTTCGTTCCGCTTCACCATCTCGCCGACCACCTGCAGCCGCTCGAACACGATCTCGAAGCGCTCGTCCTGGTCCTGCGTGAGCGCCGCCACCACGCGGTCCTCCAGGTCGCGATGGACCTCGATCGACCGGTCCAGCCGCAGCCCGAACTGCTCGACCTTCGCTTCGACCTCTCGCTGCCGTTCGATGATCGTCGCCGCCGTCTGCGCGACCTGCGCAATCTGCGCCTGCACCTGGGCCACGTCCGCCAGCACCAGCCCGATCTGGCTCGCCGCCTGTTCGATTCGCTTGAACGCCTCAGCCCGCTCCTGGCGGTCGTACTCGGTCTCCGCCCGGATCAGCCGCAGCGCGTTATCGATCTCCGCCTTGTTCGCGAGGATCTGCTGGCGCATGTGCTCCGACATCTCGGTGATCGCTGCGATCTTGTCGGGCAGCCCTTTGAACGGCTGGATCTTCGGGTCGACGTCCCGCAGGCCCTGCTCTATCTTCCCGAGCTGCTCCTCGAGCTCGAAGACCTGCCGCCGCACCTGGTCCACCTGCGCGAGCGCCGCCAGCTGCTCTTCGCGCGACTGCCGCATCTGCTGTTCGAGCCACGTCAGCGTTTCGCTGATCGCCGCAGCCTGCGCTTCGCTCGCCACCTCAGTCCTCCACCCGGAGGAAGCTCGTCACTGCGGGCACAACCGGGAGCGCCGCGATTTCCTGCAACGACTGCTGCATCGCGCCTTCCCGCGCACGGTGCGTCATGATCACCAGCTCGGCCGTCTTTTCGTCCGGGTTCGATTCCTTCTGGCTCACCGCCGCGATGCTCACGCTGTGCTCCCCGAGGATCCGCGCGATCTGCGCCAGCACACCCGGCGCATCCGCCACGGTCACGCGCACATAGTAGCGCGACTCCAGCGATTCGAGGCCGAGCACCGGCAGGTCGCCGTCGAGCGCCCAGTACTTCCGCTCGCGGTTCCCCAGCACGATCGCATGGGACAGGTCGAGCAGGTCAGCCACCACCGCCGAGCTCGTCGGGTCGGCGCCCGCGCCGCGGCCCTGCAGGAGCACCTGCCCGGTCAGGTCACCCTCGATCTGCACGGCGTTGTACACGCCGTCTACCTTCGCCAGCGGCTCCGATTGCGGCAGGAACACCGGCGCCACCCGCGCCATGATCCCTCCGTCCCGGCGCTCGGCGATGGCCAGCAGCTTGATAACGTACCCCAGTTCCTGTGCGTACTGGAAGTCGCGCGCCGTCAGCTTCGTGATGCCCTCGGTGTGGATGTCGCTCGGGCGCACGCGCGTGCGGAACCCGAGGCTGGCCATAATCGCCAGCTTGTACGCCGCATCGAACCCTTCGACGTCGTTCGTCGGGTCGGGCTCGGCGTACCCCAGCTCCTGGGCGGCCGCCAGCGCCTCGGGGAAGCCACCGCCGTTCGCCGGCTCGATGCCCTGCGTGCGCAGCGCCTGCGCCACCGCCCCGCCCGCGGCCATGCTCGTCAGGATGTAGTTCGTGGTGCCGTTGATGATCGCCCGGATGCTCGTGATGCGGTTCGCGAGGAGGTCGCGCCGCAGCGGCGCGATCAGCGGGATGCCGCCGCCCACGCTCGCCTCGAAGAGGATGTCGAGCCCGCGCTGGTGCGCATCCGCCAGCAGCTCCGGCCCCGACTTCGCGATGAGCTCCTTGTTCGCGGTGACCACGTGCTTGCCCGCCTTCAGGGCGCCCCGGATGAAGCTCCCCGCGGGTTCCTCGCCGCCGATCACCTCGACCACGATGTCGATCGCCGGGTCCTCGATCACCTCGGCCACGTTGTTGGTCAGCAGCCCGGGCGGCAGTTCGACGGTCCGGGGCTTTTCGAGGTCGCGCACGGCCGCCCGCCGCACCACCAGCTCCGCCCCCACCTGCCGCGCGAAGTACTCCCGCCGTTCGATGAGCGCGCGGGCCACGCCGCCCCCGACCGTCCCCAGGCCAATGAGCCCGACGCCGATCTCCTGCTTCACTGGCCTAGCTCACCTGGTCTTCGGCCCACGCGATGTCGTCGGCGTCGAGGCTGCGCTTCGGCTGCGTCTTGAGCCGCTGGTTGGCGATGAGCTGGTCGAGCCGGTCCTGCGCGAGCTGGTCCTTCTGGCCCTCGGTGTACGGCATCTCCTCGCGCCGCTCGATGCGGAACACCCACCAGTTCGTCTCTACCTGCACCGGCCCCAGCAGCTCGCCCGCGCCCTTGCCCTGCACCGCACCGCGCACGCTCTCCGGCAGCAGCGATTCCGGCTGCGGAGTCATGATCCCGTCCTTCTGGCGGCTCTCGAGGTCGTTCGACTCCGACTGCGCGATAGTCCCCATGTCTTCGCCGCCCTGGATGCGGCCGAGAATCTCGTCCGCTTTCTCCTTCGAATCCACGACAATCGTGCGCAGCTCGAGCTGCTCGCCCTTGTCGCCGATCTCCTGCTTGATGCTGTCGATGACCTTGTCGTGGGCGACCGAAGCTCGGGTCATGCGGCGGTAGCTCGAATCGCTCATCTTGAGCTCGTCGAGCTTCTGGCGGTAGAGCGTGTCGAACGAACCACCCGAGGTTGCCTGCTGGATGCCGAGCGACTCCGCGATGCCCTGGTTGACGTCATCGTCGGTGATCGTGATTCCCCGCTCGCTGGCGATGGCCAGGGTCAGCGCCTCTTCTTCCAGCTTCGAAAGAAGCGCGTCTTCGAGTACGGACGTCGATTGCCCGCTCTGGCCGTTCTCCTGGAGCCATGGCAACAGCCGGTCGGCGTAGTACTTCAGCCGAACCTGCTCGTCGCCCACGCTCAGCACGACCTGTTCCGGCCGCCGCACCTGCTGGTCGTAAATGCGCCAGCCGAGCGCCCCCAGCACCGCGATGAGCAGCAACCCCGCCCCCCCGATGATGAGCGCCCGCAGCCGGCTCTCGGTCCATTCGATGCCGGCAAAGCGGCGCCCGGCGTCGCGCTTTACGGCGCGCGGCCGCGGGCGGGGGAGGGCGGTGGTTCGTTCACGGCGTGCCATCGGCGATCGGATGTCCTGGTTCTATCCCCGCGTCGGGAAAATGTTGGTCTCGCGGACGTGCTGCAGCGTGTACGGCAGCAGCGCGAGATGCCGCGCCCGCTTTACCGCTGTGGCCACGAGGCGCTGGTGCTTCAGGCAGGTGCCCGTCTTTCGCCGCGGCTCGATCTTTCCCCGCTCGCTGATGTACATCCGCAGCCGGCCGACGTCCTTGTAGTCGATGCCCTTCATGTGGTCCACGCAGAAGCGGCAGACCTTGCGGCGCGGGCCGTAGCGGCGCGGCGGACGCGCCGGGCGCTCGCCCCCGGAGGGCGGAGAGGGTCGTTCTTCGTTCGTCACTGTGCGTTGTCCTTCCGTGGGGTG
>JBLNCO010000340.1:0-3497 GCA_050260715.1 Hyphomicrobiales bacterium
AACATCCAGATGGATGTGGAGCTGATCCAGCCGGTGGCGATCGAAGAAGGGCTGCGGTTCGCGATTCGCGAAGGTGGCCGGACCGTCGGTGCTGGCGTCGTCACCAAGGTCACCGAGTAACCAGCGGGGGAAGGACAGGAACGATGGCAAAGACCAAGGGTGACCGGATCGTCATCCACCTGGCGTGCACCGAGTGCCGCCAGCGCAACTACACGACACAGAAGAACCGTCGCAACGACACCGAACGGCTGGAGCTGACCAAGTTCTGCAATCGCTGCCGTTGCCGGCGCACTCATCGGGAGACACGGTAAGGCTTCATGGCACGACAACCGCGACGCCGCGCAGGCACAGCACCCACGACTACCCCGGGTGGCGAGGCCTCGGCGCGCCGCGTCCGCGAAAACCTGCCCCGCCCCGCCGCGGCCCCCACACGGGCCGCCTCGCCCGGCGGCCAGGCGCCCGTGGTCAAGCGCCGGCGCAACCCCTTCGGCTTCCTCTCCGCCCTCCAGCCGCGCTTCGTGGCCGACATCATCTCCGAGCTCAAAAAGGTCACCTGGCCCAGCTTCAACGAGACGCGCTACCTCACGATAGTCGTCGCGATCGTCGCTACCGCCGTCGGCCTCCTGCTCGGTGGCGTCGACCTCGTCTTCGGCTGGGCTATCGAAAAGCTGTTCTTCTAGGCCTATGACGAATGAACCCAATGCCTACACCGCCCTCGAAGGCATAGCCCCCGAGACTTCCGAACCCCCAAAGCGCCGCCGCCGCAAAGACGACGACATCGCCGACCAGGAACAGCTCCCCGACGAGGAGATCAACGCCCCCGGGCGCAAGTGGTACTTCGTCCACACTTATAGCGGCCACGAAAACAAGGTCCGCCACGCCATCCGCTCGACCGTCGAGCAGATGGACGCCAAAGACAAAGTCTTCCATGTCGTCGTCCCTACCGAGGACGAGATCGAGATTCGCGACGGCCAGCGCCGCACCGTGAAGCGGAAGCTCTACCCGGGTTACGTGCTCGTGCAGACCATCGAACTCAAGGAAGGCGACCCCGATTCCGACGAAGCCTGGCACATGATCCGGAATACCACCGGCGTTACCGGCTTCGTCAGTTCCGGCACACGCCCCGTCCCGCTTTCGCAGGACGAGGTGAACCACATCCTCCGGGCGATGCGCATGGAGCAGCCCCGCGTCCGCGTCGGCTTCCAGCCCGGCCAGAACATCCGCATTGTCGATGGCCCCTTCGAGGACTTCGTTGGCACCGTCGACGAAATCAACACCGAAAAGGGCAAGGTCCGCGTGCTGGTCAACATGTTCGGCCGCGAAACGCCCGTCGAACTCGACTTCCTCCAGGTCGAAAAGCTCTAGCCCACGCCCGAATCACGACCAACAAGGAGAGGCGGCCCGAAAGGGCCGCCTCTGCCGTGGTCTCCATGAGCCGGGGAACGACCGTTATCGCTTGCCGGACAGCCCGCTCCCGGAAATGGCCAGCACTCCCGCCGTGCCCACCAGCAGGACCCCGAAGGCAATCATCCAGGGAGTACCCCCGTGCTGCCCGGACCCGGTGTTCGGCGGCGCCGGTGCATCGGTGCTTCGCGTGGGCCCCGGCGTCGGAGCAAGCGGCTGGGGATTGGCGACCTCAACGCAGAGCTCGCTCCCCTCGCTGCGGGCACTGTCTTTGATTGCGACGAACTGGTAGCACCAGGTCCCCGCCTGGCCAACAGGCGTGGGCTCGAAGCTACGGGCGTCGGGAGCGAGCCGGAAGTCACCGCTCGCGTTGTACTCGGAGACGCCCGGCGGACGGACTCCAACCCAGATGCAGTTGGCAGCAGCCGAAGGCGAGGACCACGCAACGGTAACCCGGTCTGTCCCGGTCCCCGTGATCACCGACGCCGTTACGTCGGACAGGTTGAGAGCGGGATCCACGGTGAGGCCGTCGCCGAGCATGACGCCCACACATCCCGGTGGCTCCTCCTGTGCGTTTGCGTTGGCACTAGCCCAGACCGAACCCACCGCCGCGACGGCGGCCACCAGTGCAACCGCGAACAAGAACCGTGTGCGAGATTGCATTGTCATGGCTGTAAAGCTCGAACGTAGAAGTAATGGATGTGGGATCTTTATCACTTCCCGGGGGGCAAGTCCGCCGCGCCACGTAGAATCGCCGCCGAAAACGGGAGGGACCCATGACCACTGCACGCATCGAACCCGCCGACCACACCATCGACGCCGGCGGGCTTCGCCTCCACTACCTCGACTGGGGCACCGAAGGCAAGCCGCCGCTCGTGCTCCTGCATGGCTTCTCGAGCCAGGCCCACTACTGGGACGGCTTCTCCGTGCGGATGCGCGACGACTGCCGCGTCATCGCCGTCGATCAGCGCGGCCACGGCGACAGCGACTGGTCCGCCGACTACGGCCCTGACGCGATGCCGAACGACCTCCTCGCGCTCGCCGACCACCTCGGCCTCGAACGATTCACGCTTGTCGGCCACTCGATGGGCGGCGGGGTCTCGATGCGCTTCGCCACCCGGCACCCCGAGCGTGTCGAACGCATGGTGATTGTCGACGCCGGCCTGCGAATGCCCGGCCGCGGGCCGAACCCCGATAACTCTGTGAGCCGCGCCCTCGCCAAAGACACGTTCGAAAGCGAGCAGGAGCTGTACGACCACTACCGGAAGCTGGCGCCGGGCTTCGATCCCGAACGCGCCGGCCGCGCGCTCTGGTACAACTTCCGCAAGCTCGAAGACGGCCGTATCACCTACAAGTTTGACCCCTCGCTGCGCAATCGCTTCACGACGCGGCGCGACGAGATGGAGCGTTCGAATGAGGAAGTGCGTGCCGCCGCCAGCCGCGTGACCTGCCCCGTGCTCATCCTTCGCGGCGCCCGGAGCGACATCCTCAGCGCCGAAGCCGCTCGCGAAACCGCCGCTGCCTTCCCGAACGGCCGGGTGCTCGAAATCCCGAACACGACGCACATGATCCCCACCGACGACCCGCGCGCCTTCCGCGCGGCCGTCCGCGAGTTCATGGGGCTGCCGGTGTAGGCCTTACGCCGAGCCGGGCGGCTGCATCAGTGTCGCCAGGACGCGCCCGTCGAGCTCGGCTACGGGGATGCCGAACTGCGCGGCCGCCGCTTCGCGGATGACCGTGTACCCCAGCAGGATGGAATCCCAGAAGGTGATCAGCCCGACGGGGTCGGTGTTGCGGGGCAACGCGCCCTCCGCCTTCTCGCGTTCCATGTCGCGCACCCGCTCGTGGGCGAACGCAATAGGCCCGAACGAGGTGTCGCCGTCGAGTGCCAGCAGCACGACCAGGCGCGCGAAGCCCGGGTGCTCCATGAAGATGCCGAAGTTCCATTCGGCCTTCTCCTCCGGCGCGTTCCGCCGGTGCTCTTCGTACGTCTCGCGCGACATCCGGATGCCCCGGTCGACGGCCGCCCGCAGCAGTGCGCGCCGGCTCCCGAAATAGTGGTGGATGAGCCCGCGGTTCACGCCCGCCTCGTC
>JBLNCO010000341.1:0-8980 GCA_050260715.1 Hyphomicrobiales bacterium
CAACGGCGCCCGCCCGCCGACGGCGCGCCCGGCGCCCGCGGCCCGCCTCCCCGGCGAACCGGCGTAACCTGATGGCGGCCACGACGCCGCGATCTACACGTCCGTCCCCATCGAACAGGACACCTCGTTCCTCGTCATCGGCGAGCGCATGAACGCGACCGGCTCGCGCGCTTTCCGCGACCTCCTGCTCGCGGGCGACCTCGACGGCATGGTCCAGCTCGCGAAGGAGCAGACCGCCGAGGGCGCGCACGTACTCGACGTGATGGTCGACTACGTCGGCCGTGACGGCGCTCCCGACATGGAAAGACTCGTCACGGTGCTCCGGACGCAATCGACGCTGCCGCTCGTCTTCGACTCGACCGAGGTTTCGGTCATCGAAACGGCGCTGAAGCTCTACGGCGGCAAACCGATCGTCAACTCCATCAACCTGGAGGACGGCGAGCGGAAGATTTCGCGTCTGCTGCCGCTGATCAAGCGGCACGGTGCGGCCGCCATCGCGCTGGTTATCGACGAAGAGGGCCAGGCGCGAACGACCGACTGGAAGCTGCGCGTCGCGCACCGCATCTACGACATCGCAGTCAATCGCTACGGCCTCGAACCCGGCGACCTGCTGTTCGACATGCTCACGTTCCCGCTGTCGTCGGGCCAGGAGGACCTGCGCCAGGATGCGATGGCCACCCTGGAAGGCATCAGGCGTGTGAAGGAAGAGCTTCCCGGCGTGCACACGGTGCTTGGCGTTTCGAACATCTCGTTCGGGCTGAAGCCGCCTGCCCGGCGCGTGCTCAACTCGGTGTTCCTGTACGAGGCCATCGAACACGGGCTCGATGCGGCCATCGTCAACGCGAAGCAGATCCTGCCGCTGAACCGCATCCCCGAGGAGCAGCTCCAGGCCGCGCGCGACCTCATCTACGACCGCCGCCGCCCCGCCGGCGAGAACGGCGAAGGCGCCTACGACCCGCTGACGCACTTCATCTCGCTCTTCGAAGGCGCCCAGACCGAGAAGGCGGTGAAGGACGACCGCTCCTCGCTGCCCGTCGAGGAGCGCCTGAAGCAGCGCATCGTCGATGGCGACCGGCGCGGCATCGAGGCGGACCTCGACGAGGCCCTCCAGACGATGGACCCACTCACCATCATCAACGCGCACCTGCTCGACGGCATGCGCGTGGTCGGCGACCTCTTCGGTGCGGGCAAGATGCAACTTCCGTTCGTGCTGCAAAGCGCCGAGACGATGAAGACCGCGGTCGCCTACCTCGAGCCGCACATGGAGAAGGTCGAAGGTGGCGGCAAGGGGAAGATCGTGCTCGCGACCGTCCGCGGCGACGTGCACGACATCGGCAAGAACCTGGTCGACATCATCCTTTCGAACAACGGCTATACGACCTACAACATCGGCATCAAGCAGCCGATCCAGAACATCATCGAGAAGGCGAACGAGGTCGAAGCCGACGCGATCGGCCTCTCGGGCCTGCTCGTAAAGAGCACCGTGGTCATGCGCGAGGACCTGGAAGAGCTGAACTCCCGCGAGCTCTTCCACTACCCCGTGCTGCTCGGCGGCGCCGCGCTCACGCGCAAGTACGTCGAACAGGACCTGCGCAGCATCTACAAGGGCAGCGTCTTCTACTGCCAGGACGCCTTCGAAGGGCTGCGGACGCTCGATACGGTGCTGTCCGCGGTCCGCTCGGGCGAGCCGCTCACCGTGGGCGGCGGCGGCCGCGGCGCATCTTCGGCCGAGGACACGGGCTACGACGAGGTCCACGTGACCACGCCCCCGCCAGGCGGCGATGGCAGCGGCCTGCCGCCGGGCGCCTTCGACTACGCGGTCTCCGAGGTGCGCGCGGGCCCGAAGCCCGAGGTGCCGAAGCCGCCATTCTGGGGCTCACGCGTGGTGCGCGGCCTGCCCCTGCGCGACATCTATCCCTACATCAACGAGATCGCGCTCTTCCGCGGCCAGTGGCAGTACCAGAAGGGCAAGCGCAGCGACGCCGAATACGCCGCCTTCATCGAGAACGAGGTGCGCCCCGTGTTCCGGCGGCTGCAGGAGCGGGCCATCGCCGAGCATCTGCTCGTGCCGCAGGTGGTGTACGGGTACTTCCCGGCCCAGGCCGATGGCAACGACCTGCTCGTGTGGCGCGGCTTCGAAAACGGCCAGCCCGTGGGCGAACCCGTGCGCTTCACGTTCCCGCGCCAGCCGAGTGGGCGGCGGTTGAGCATCGCCGATTTCTTCCGGGCGCCCGGCGAAGAGCCCGGCGTCGAGGTGCATTTCGGTGGTACGCCGCCCGGTGCGCCCATCCCGGGGCCGTTCGATGTGGTCGCGTTCACGCTGGTGACCATGGGCCCGCGCGCAACCGAGTTCGCGCACGAGCTCTTCGCCGCGAACGAGTACCGCGACTACCTGCACTTCCACGGCTTCTCGGTCGAAAGCGCCGAGGCCCTGGCCGAGATGTGGCACAAGCGCGTGCGCGAAGAGCTCGGCATTGCCGGCCAGGACGCGAAGACGATGCGCGAACTGTTCTCGCAGGGCTACCGCGGCAGCCGGTACTCGTTCGGCTACCCCGCCTGCCCGGACCTCGAACAGCAGAAGGGCATCGCGGAGCTGCTCGACCCCGGGCGCATCGGCGTCGAGCTGAGCGAGACGTTCCAGTGGCACCCGGAGCAATCGACTTCGGCGCTGATCACGCATCACCCCGCCGCGCGCTACTTCGTCATCCGGTAGCCGGCCAGGCGAGTCGTTAGCCGGTGTATTCCGGCCAGTTCAGGCCATCGGCGGTCGCCGACGCGCATTCGCCGAACCGCGGGTGTCCCCGGCCCGGGGAAACATCTTCGTAACAGCGCCGAAACTGGCTCGAAATCGGGTGACCCTACCGTGGGCGACACGCTTTTCCGGCCGCTGGCCGGCAATCGCGTGACTCTGCGCGAGAGAGAGGAACCGGCCGCCCATGACTGAAATCGACTCCGGGAACACCGCTTGGATGCTCGCCGCCTCGGCTCTGGTGTTGTTCATGACACCAGGGCTTGCCTTCTTTTACGGCGGGCTTACACGCAACAAAAACGTCCTCGCCACCATCATGCAGTCGCTCGTCTGCACGGGCGTGGTCGCCATCCTCTGGGTGCTCGTGGGCTATTCGCTCGCCTTTGGCCCCGACCAGGGCTACGGCATCATTGGCAACTTCGACTACATCGGCCTGAAGGATGTCGGCGCCGAGCCTATCGCCAACGGCGTGCCGGCCCTGCTCTTCATGGCCTTCCAGATGATGTTCGCCATCATCACGCCCGCGCTCATCACGGGCGCCTTCGCCGAACGGGCGAAATTCGGGCCGTTCCTCGTGTTTACCGCGCTCTGGGCACTGCTGGTCTACGTGCCCGTGGCCCACTGGGTGTTCGCGACCGACGGCTGGCTCAGCGCGTTCTCTTCCAACCCCGACGCCGCTGATATTGGCCTGAACTCGCTCGACTTCGCGGGCGGGCTCGCCATCCACGTAAATGCTGGCATCGCCGCCGTCGCGGCCGTGCTCGTCTTCGGCAAGCGCAAGGGCTACGGCGTCGAACCGATGGAGCCCCACGACATCACGATGGTCGTGCTCGGCGCGGCGATCCTCTGGTTCGGCTGGTTCGGGTTCAACGCCGGCAGCGCCGTCGCCGCGAACGGCCAGGCCGTGTACGCCTTCGTCAACACGAACGTCGCCGCCGCTACCGCGGGCCTCACCTGGACCCTCCTGAGCTGGTGGATGGCCGGTAAGCCGAGCGTCGTCGGCATGGCTTCGGGCGCGGTCGCCGGGCTCGTCGCCATCACGCCCGCCTCCGGCTACGTGGAGCCGATGTCCGCCCTGGCGATCGGCTTCGGCGCCGGCGTCATCTGCTACCTGGCGGTGCGCCTGCGCGCCCGGCTCGGCTTCGACGATTCGCTCGACGTGGTGGGCGTGCACGGCGTTGGCGGCGCCTGGGGCGCCATGGCCACCGGCATCTTCGCGGTCGCGTCGGTGAGCGGCCTCCCGTTCGCGGATGGCCTCATCGAGGGCGAATGGCACCGCTTCACCGACTCGCTCGTCGGCATCGTGGCGGTGGCGGGTTACTCGTTCGTGGTGACGTTCGTCATCCTGAAGGTGCTCGACCTCATCGTGGGTATCCGCGTGTCGGAGGACGAAGAGGAGCTCGGGCTCGACGTCACACAGCACGGCGAACGCGCCTACACGCTCGACGAGAGCGGCGTGCCGCTGGCGCCCGGACCTATCATGGCAGCTCCCCCGGCGGCGTACACTCCTACTGCCGCGCCGAGCGGCGGGCAGTAGGAGGATACGGTGAAGAAGATCGAGGCAATCATTCGCCCCGAAAAACTCAACGACGTGAAGCAGGCGCTCGATGACCTTGGCTTCCACGGCATGAACTTCCTCCAGGTGACGGGCCGCGGGGCGCAGCGCGGCATCGTCCACCAGGGCCGCGGCGGCGAAACCGTAACGGTCGACATGCTGCCGAAGGTGAAGATGGAGGTCGTGGTGCCGAACGAAGCGGTGGAGAAGGTGATCGACGCGATCATCCGTTCCGCGCGCACCGGCAACATCGGCGACGGGAAGATCTTCGTCATCCCCGTCGAAGAGGCGGTGCGGGTCCGCACCGGCGAACGCGGCGACGTCGCCGTCTAGCCACAACGTTCGGCCACACAACGAAACGCGGGCGCCCACCCGGCGCCCGCGGTCGTGTCCCGCGGCGAAGCTAGACGACGCCCAGGTCGCGGAGTACGCGCAGCACCGATGGCCTCGTCCAGAGCCACTCGACGCGCAGCTCGAACCCGTCGAGCTGCCGGCTACGGAACACGCCCTCAGGCGTTGGCTGGATTCGGTAGACGCCCTTCTCGTCGCGAAGGTAGAAGTCCGCGGTCTCGCGGTCCGGGTCGATGAGCCAGTACTCGGGAACGCCGCCCCGCTCGTACTCGTAGAACTTCGCGCCGCGGTCGGTGTCTTCCGTGCCGGGGCTGATCACCTCCACGACGAGGTCGGCGGGGCCATCGAGATGGGTCCGCCGGACGCGGTTCGCGTGCTCCGGGCGTACGAGGAACAGGTCCGGCGAGCGGCCGGGAAGGTCCGGCCCGTTTTCATGTTGAACGGTTCCTGGAGCACGGTGCCGAGACCTCGCTCTTCGGCGTACGTTCCCAGGAGCCGCAGCAGCCATGTGACGAGCCGCGCGTGACGGTCCGAGACGTCTGCCGTGGAGACCACCTCGCCGTTAACCCATTCCGAATGCTCCGGGGCGTCACTCGCGAGGTACTCCTCGTACGTCATCCGTGGGTACGGGTAGGCCAACCGGGCACGGCCGGGCTGTGCCATGCCTCGATCCTAACTCATTCACGCGGGCGCCAGTGCGGCGTTACGCCCGCGGCAGGCCGAGTCCCCGGGTGGCGATAATGTTGCGCTGGATCTCGCTCGTGCCGCCGGCAATCGTCATCGAAACGCTGCCCAGGTAGTCGATCGCCGCGTTGCCGCCCATCGGCGCCTTCGGGTCGGTGAGGCCGCCCGCCAGTCCGAGCATCTTCAGGTTCGTCCGCGAGATGCGCTGGCTGAGCTCGGTGTTGAACAGCTTCGCGATCGACGCTTCCGAGTTCGGGATCTGGCCCGCCGCCTGCATCGAGATGATGCGGTACGCCAGCAGGCGCGCCGTCGTCACTTCGATCCAGCGGTCCGACCACTCGTGACGGGCGGCCGCGTAGTCCGTCGGGGCGATGGTGTCGCGGTGCTCGCGGAGCCAGCGCACGCCACGCTCGACTGCCTGCTGCTGGCCCACCGCGTTGCCGATGGACGAGCGCTCGAAGTCGAGCGTGGTGGTCCCGACGTACCAGCCGCGATTGATTTCGCCCACGGCGTTCGTGACCGGCACGCGCACGTCTTCGAAGAAGACCTCGTTGAAGTTGTGCTGGTTCGCCATGTTCACCAGCGGCCGTACCGTGATGCCCGGCGACTTCATGTCGATGAGCAGGTAGGTGATGCCGCGGTGCTTCGGGGCGTCCGGGTCGGTGCGGACGAGGCAGAAGCACCAGTCGGCCTGGTGCGCGCCACTGGTCCAGATCTTCTGGCCGTTCACGACGAAGTCGTCGCCGTCGCGGACGGCGCGGGTCTGCAGGCTGGCGAGGTCGCTGCCGGAACCGGGCTCGCTATAGCCCTGGCACCAGGTGACGGTGCCGTCGAGGATGCGCGGGATGTGCTGGCGCTTCTGCTCCTCGGTACCGTGCGCGATGAGCGTCGGGCCGAGCATCATGACGCCGATGCCGCCGAGCATCGGTGCGTTCGCCTCGGCGAACTCCTCGTTCAGGATGAACTGCTCGACCGCCGTCAAACCGGCGCCGCCGTACTCCTTCGGCCAGGCGGGCGCGATCCAGCCGCGTTCGGCGAGCGCCTTTCGCCACGCCTCCAGCTCGGGCGTTTCGCGCCGCCGTTCGAACTCGAACCGGTCGCCGACCTCCAGGTCCTTCGGAAGCTTCTCCTTGAGGAAGGTGCGCACTTCGTGGCGCCATGCCGCCTGCTCGTCGTTGTCGCGAAAGTCCATTGCGTCGCCTCGCCAGTGGTGTGCCGAACATCCTACACGTGCGGCGCGGGCCGGCGAGCGCGCTACGGTTTTGGAGCGAGCGAGTCGTAGGGCGTCAGTGACTCGGCGATAGAAATGAGCGTCGACGCGCTCTCATCGCCGTGGACCCAGAACTGCCGCCCGCTGTCGTCGAACCAGATGAGCGCCGAGTTGATGCGGAGGCTCCGGTCCATCCCCGCAGGGTTCGTCCACGCCTGGAACACCGCCTCCTGCCCGCGAACGGTCGCCTTCTCGTAGGCCGAACCCACGCGGCCATCCCCCAGGTCCTTCTGCGCGGTCGACACCACGATGGGTTGCGGCGCGCGGGTAGTCCAGCCGATCCACAAATCGGGGGCGAACAGTTCTTCCTTCAGCGCCCGCCGCGGGGCGTCCGCCCGGACGTAGCTCAGCGCGTAGTCGACTGTGCCAGTGCCGTCGACGGCGACGACGTACGCGCCCGCCAGTTCGTACCCCGCTGGTGTCGTCGAAGGCACCAGCAGCAGCTGATCCTCGACCAAGCCGGACTGCGCGACCTCCTCGACCGACTTGAAGGTGCGGGTACCCGGGTGCGCCGAGGGGATCAGCTCCTCCTGCGGGACCATGCCCGCCGGTGCCGGCGTTGGAGTGAACACGGGCCGGGAGCCAAGCGCGGCGAACAGGAAGCCGCCCCAGCGCTCGCCGGGCTCTGCCGGTGTCGTCACTGCAGCGTTTTGCAATGTTAGGTCCTCCTTAGACGCCTCCCGCTTGTCATCGCCGCACGCTGCGGCGGAAAGAAGGCTCGTTGTCAAAATCAGCGAAATGATGCCTTCCCAAAATCCTAGGCCACGAAGTTGAAGCATGCGCTCATTCCGGCAGTCTGGTACACGCATTGGTTTATCCAGTTCGGCACCTTATAGCCAGTCCCATAAAGATGCCCTAAATGGATGTGCGAACCGTACCAACAATTGGTAACGTCGCCGTGTCCTCCGTCGCCAATTTTGCAGATGGCGGTTCCAGCACCGCTGAATGTGCTACCCTGAGCCACCCATGGAACGACGTGTGAGGCGACCGCAGAGCCAATGTAATGATCTGAATCAAGCCCATCATAGAGTGAGAATTCCATCCGCCTGTGCTCAGGGTAAACGGATGTCGAGCAGGAGTTCACTATGCTGCTCATGTAACCCAAGCCGTTGAATGGTCCGGCGTTGAAGTAGAAGCGAGCAAACGTTCCGCCGGGACCGCCGAAGTCCAGAGCGTCGTCCGGATGGCCGGCGTAGTCACTCGCGCAATAAGGTGCGGACGTGCTCACGGGACTCCAAAGGGTCCAGGTGGCGGTAGCTTTGGAATGGTGCGCTCGTAATCCGGGTGCGACTGCGGCGAGACCCGCAACCAACGCACCCTTGAGGAGCACTCTCCGACCGACTTGAGCACTACGGGTACTTCCAGTGGGATCCTGGCTCCGATGCTTTCTGCGCTACATATATCCGCCCTCCGCTTGTTACGCAGGAGCCTAATCAGCGGCAGTAGAACTTTCAATGCATCGTCAATGTTGTGTAATGCATTTGTAACTCTACGCTACCCCGCGCCGGTGCGGTACGTCTCGTGGCGCTGGTCCGGGGTGTAGAGGTAGTAGTTCGCGGCGGTCGCGGCGGTCAGTCCTTCGTGTACCGCGGTCGCCACCTGGTGCGCGAGGTCCCGTGTGACGTCGCCGGCGGCGAACACGCCCGGCACGTTCGTCTGCTGGTCCTGGTCGGCGAGGATGTAGCCCTGGTGACTCAGGTCCACCCCCAGACTGGCCGCCAGTTCGCTGTTCGGCGTCGAACCCTGCAACGAAAACAGGAAGTCGAGCTCGATCTCCCGCCCGCTCCTGAGCACGAGCTTCCCGAGGATGCCATCGTGCCCGAGCACGTGGTCGAGCTCGTCGCACACCAGCGGGATGGCGTGCCGTTCGAGCGCCTCGCACACCGCCGTGTTCAGCCCGCACTCCTGGCTGTTCGTCAGCATCACGATCTGCGACGTGAAGAGCAGGAACTGCATGGCTGTCACACCCGCGTCGGTGTCGTTCCCGACGACGACGATGCGCTTGCCTCGCGTGCTATAGCCGTCGCAGGTGATGCACCAGAACACCGACCGCCCGACGTACTCCTCCCATTCGGGGAACACCGGGAAGTGGTCGCGCACGCCGGTCGCGAAGACGATGCTGCGTCCCTGCACGCCGCGGTGCGTCTCGCTGTCGACCACGAAGCGGCCCTCGTCGCGGCGCGCGGCGACGACGGTCTCGTCGATGAACGCGACCGGGTAGGCGGCGACCTGCTTGCGCGCGATGTCGCGGAACTCGCGCGCGCCGATGCCGCCGGGGAATCCGAGGTAGTTGTGGTTGATCTGGTGGTAGGTGGAGCGGCCCATCCCGCTATCGAAGCAGATGACCTGCCGGTTGAACCGCGCGAGCTGG
>JBLNCO010000342.1:0-19346 GCA_050260715.1 Hyphomicrobiales bacterium
GACCGCGTTCATCACGGGGATGTTCACCCGCATGTGAATCTCCCAGGCGCGGGTCAGGAGGTCCCGCAGGCCCACCACGTGCTGAGCCACCTCGCGAAGGGAGCTGTGCTCGGAATCGAACGAGAGCAGCTTGTCCGCCATCTGGAGCACTTCGGGTTCAAAGGTCTCGCGCCAGTCCCGCAGGATGGTCGGGCAGAGCTCCATGGTGAGGCGCTGCATTTCCGCGAACCGCCGCTCCATTTCCTCTGGCGGCCCGCTGAACGGCTTCCCGGTCAGGTAGACGTAGCCGTGGTGAACACCCGCCCGGAACCCGAGCACCGGCATCGAAAGCTGGGTGATCGCCGCCGTCGCGCCGTCGGAAAAGGCCTTCTGGAACAGCGTCGCGTTGAGGGGCGTGATCGGCGCGGGGTTGTGCATCACATCCCGCCACCAGAACTCCCGGGCATCGGCCGGGTCCTCCCACTCGGGCTCGAAGTCAATCGCCGCAGCCACGCCGTCTTCAGCAGTCATCGAATGTCTCCCTCTGGTTGGCTGCAGGGGAGCCTACTCCTGCACCTGCTTGAGGCAATAGTGGCAATAAACGCGGTCAATCGAACCCTTTACCGTGGCATTCCGCGCACGGCGCGAGCGGCCGCTCGGCGCACCGAACGCCCATCAAACCCCGGCGAATGCCAGCCAGCTCTGCATGACCGTCATACCCGCGGGAACTCGCCGCTGCTCACGGCCGCAGCGAACGCGCCCCGCTCCACCGAACGGGGAAGGTCGAACGCTCGCCCCGGCGCACCGGGCACTCTCGCGTCAGGAGATCCCCTGCTCCTTAAGGAAGTCGAGGATGTCCTGGACCGTGTGAATGTTCTCCGCATCCTCGTCCCGGATCTCGAACTCCGCCTCGTCCGCGAACGCCTCCTCGATGGCAATCGTCAAGTCCACGATGTCGAGCGAATCAGCGCGCAGGTCCTCGATGAAGTTCGCCTCGGGGGTGACCTCTTCGGGGCTCACCTTGAGCTGCTTCACCACCACATCCCGCACGCGTTCGAACAGGTCGGCCATCCATATCTCCCATCGCGCTCATCGCGCGGATCCTCTTGTCGTTTCGAAGCAAACTTCGCGCGATGCTACGTCAGCCGGCGTATTTGCGGAAGAGCACGCACCCGTTCTGGCCCCCGAACCCAAAGCCATTCGCCGCCGCCGCCCGCACGGTCATGTGCCTCGCCTTCAGCGGCACGTAGTCAAGGTCGCATTCGGGGTCCGGCGTCTCGAGGTTGATGGTCGGCGGGACCACATCATCATGTACCGCGCAGACGGCAGCCATCGCGCCGATCGCCCCCGCGGCCCCGAGCAGGTGCCCGACCATGGACTTCGGCGAACTGATGGCGATCCGGCGCGCATCCTCGCCGAACGCGAGCTTCAGCGCGATGGTTTCGGCCACGTCGCCGGGAGGCGTCGCCGTCCCGTGCGCCGCGACATAATCGATGTCCCCCGGCGTGAGCCCGGCGACCTTCATCGCCTGCGTCATCGCCTGTGCGGCGCCCGTGCCGTCCTCGCGCGGGGCCGTGATGTGGTACGCGTCGCTGCTCAGCCCGCCGCCCAGGAGCTCCGCGTAGACCTTCGCGCCCCGGGCCCGCGCGCGCTCTTCCGACTCCACGACCATCACGGCCGCGCCCTCCCCGAAGACGAAGCCGTCGCGGTCGAGGTCGAACGGCCGGCTGGCGCGCTCGGGCTCGGCGTTCCGGCGGCTCAGCGCCTTCATGTTCGCCAGCGCCGCGATAGGCAGCGGGTGGAGCGCTGCTTCCGTGCCCCCGGCGAACACCACGTCGGCGATGCCCGCATCGATGAGCATCTTCGCTTCGATGAACGAATACAGCCCGCTGGCGCAAGCCGCGACGCTCGCGAGCGCCGGTCCCCGCAGGCCGAGGTTCATCGTCACCTGGCAGGCGCCCATGTTCGGCGCCATGGTGGGCACGTAGAAGGGGCTTACCCGGTTCGGGCCGCGCTCCTTCAGCACAGCCATCTCTTCCATGGTGTCGATGGCCCCGCCTGCGCCCGTGGCGATGGCCGCCGCCGCGCGGGGGCGCTCCTCATCGGTCAGCTTGATCTTCGCGTCCTCCGCGGCGAGCCGTGCGGCCGCCACCGCAAACTGCGCGAAGCGGGACATGCGCCGCGCGGCCTTCGAATCCATGTACAGCCCGGGGTCGAAGTCCTTCACCTCGGCGGCTATCTGGACCGGCAGGTCACTCGCATCGAAGCGGGTGATTCTGGTCACGCCCGAAACGCCGGCGACGAGGTTCCGCCAGAACTCGTCGGCCGTCTTTCCAATGGGCGTGATCGCGCCCAGACCGGTCACAAGGGCTTTGGTCACAGGGTTCTCTCCAGGCTAGTCGGCCTCTTGGAAGATGAGGCATGAGTTGTGGCCGCCAAGGCCAACCGAGGTGCTCATCGAGCGCCGCACCCGCATCGCCCGCGCGGTATTCGGGACATAATCCAGGTCGCACTCGGGATCGGGCGTCGTGTAGTTGATCGTCGGTGGCACCTTCTGGTCGCGGATGGCGAGCACGCACGCCAGCGCCTCCACCGACCCCGAGGCGCCCATGCAGTGGCCCGTAATCGGCTTCACCGAGCTGATCGCCGCCCGGTAGGCGCCCTCGCCCATCACGTCCTTGAACACCATCGTCTCGACGCGGTCGTTCAGGGGCGTGCCGCTGCCGTGCGGGTTGATGTAGTCGATCTCCGCCGGGTCGATCCCCGCCTTGCGGATTGCCGCCTGCACCGCACGCTTGAGCCCGCGGCCGGTCTCGTGCAGGGCGATCATGTCGTAGGCGTCGTTCGAGCTGCCGTACCCCACGATCTCGCAGTAGATGCGCGCGCCGCGAGCCTTGGCGTGCTCGTACTCCTCGAGGATCATCGCCGCACCGCCTTCGCCCGCAATGAAGCCATCGCGGTTCAGGTCGAACGGCTTGAGCGCCTTCTCCGGGTGCTCATTGTCGCCGGCCAGCGCCCGCATCGAGCACCACGTCGCGTGGTAAATCGGCAGCAGCACCGCCTCGGAGCTGCCGCTGATGACCGCCGTCGCATCGCCGCGGCGGATGGTCTCGAACGCCTCGCCGATCGTCGTCCCGCCCGTCGCACAGGCGCTCACGACCGCCATGTTCGGCCCGCGCGCACCGGTGGCGATGGCGATGTGCCCGCTCGCGGCATCGGGGATGAAGTTGGCCACGAGGAAGGGCGTCACCCGGCGCGGCCCCTTCGTGTCGAGGATCTGCTGGTACTCGGTGATGAGGTCGGTGCCTCCGCCGCCGGCGCTGAACATGACGCCGACCATGTCGGCGTTCTCCTCGGTGATTTCGAGCTTGCTATCGGCGAGCGCTTCGAGTGCGGCCGCCACGCCGAAGGTCACGCCGCGGTTCATGTAGCGCTGTTGCTTCGCATCCGCCCGGTCGCCGAGCTCGAAGTCCTTCACCTCGGCCTGGATGCGCACGGGGTACGGCTCCGGGTCGAACAGCGTGATGGGCCCGATGCCGCTCCGCCCATCGAGCATCGCCTGCCACGTCTCTTCCGCCGTGTGGCCAACCGCCGTGACCGCCCCTACGCCAGTGACAACGACCCTGTTCATTGCGCGGCGGCGGCTTCGACGAGCTCGAATCGCTCGCTCAGCAGGCCCTCGTACTCGTCGCTCAGGCTCAGGCTGTTCACGTCGTAATCGATGCGGCGAACGAGCCGCGTCAGCACATTTCCAGGCCCGGCCTCGATGAACAGGTCCACGCCCTGCGCCTTCATCTCCTCCACCGACTTCTGCCAGCGCACGCCCATCATGAGCTGGTCGCGCAGCTCCTCGTACACTTCGGGCTGCGTCTCCAGCAGGTCTGCGTTGACATTGCCCACGAGCGGGGCCGCCGGGTCGCGCATCGGCAGCTTCTGCAGCAGCCGGTTCATCCCTTCGCTCGCCTTGCTCATCAGCGGCGAATGCGACGCGATGGTAATGGGCAGCCGCACAACCTTGCGCGCGCGTGCCTTCTCCGCGAGCTCCATCGCGAGCTTCAGCGGCTTGAGCGCGCCGGAAATCACGTTCTGGCCCTCGCAGTTCGATGTCGCGAGGCCCACGTAGCCCTCCCGGGACGCTTCCTGGCAGATCTCCGCGACCGTCGCTTCCGAAAGCCCGAGGATCGATGCCATGCCTCCCGGGAACTCCTTCCCGGCTTCGTCCATGAGGATGCCGCGCTCCTTGACGAGCAGCGCACCCTCTTCGAACGAAAGCGAACCCGCCGCCACGGCAGCGGTGAATTCGCCCATCGAGTGGCCGGCGAACATGTAGGGCTCGATCTTCTGGTCGAGCTGGGCCCAGCGCTCCTGCAGCGCCGCCAGCCACGCGATCGAAGTCACGAACGTGGCCGGCTGTTGGTTCACGGTGCTTTCGAGTTCGTCTTCGGGGCCTTCGAAGCAGAGCTTCGAGATCTTCATGTCGAGCACTTCGTCGGCGCGGCGGAATACGTCGCGAGCGGCCTTCGACACCTTCGCAAGGCGCTCGCCCATGCCGACGTGCTGCGATCCCTGCCCCGGAAAGATAAGCGCCACCCGGCGCCAGGGCTTTATCGCCTGGTCCATAGAACCGGATGCCTCCCGGCGCGTGCGGTCTCTCCCCGGGCCGCACGGCTGCGCACAAGCGTACCAGAGCACGTCACTTCTGTGGAGGAATGCTCGCCTGCGGCTAATAACCACGCGCCGAGGATTTTTCCCGGACGCCTACCCGCCCCGGCGAATCCACACCCGCCGGATGAGCACGGTCTCGCTGACCGCGGCTGCGTCGGCTGCCGGGTCGGCGACGGCGGTCTCCTCGCGGGCGGCATCGCGGCCCTTGCGCCGCGGTTTCGTGGCCGCGCGCTGGCCGGCGTTCACCGCCTGCGGCGCCGATTGTGCCGCCAGGTACTTCCCGGCCAGGCCTACGCCAATTTGAAGCGCCGTGCCGATGGCCAGGGCTGTCGCCGCCTTCTTTACCGGTGCTGGCAGCCCGGGCCGCACCGGTTCGACCGCCCGGCTCTCCGCGCCGACTGTCGCCGGGGCGGTTGGGCGCACCGCCGCAAGGTACATCCCGCAGCGCCGGCAATAGTTGTCCGTCGGTTCGTAGGCGGTCCCGCAGTCGGGACAGGTCATCGCAGTCGCTTCCGTCATGGGCGGAGTATAACCGCACGGCCACCAGCCGTAACCGCGCGGGAAAGATGGCGCCCTACCGCACCCGCAGCCGCCGTTCGACCGACTCGGTCAGGTCCCGTGGCTCCGCGGGCGGCACCGGCAGCTCGCCCCGGGCGATGGCGTTCAACGTCTCCACGAGGAACGGCCGCTCCCGTTCCACGCCGCGGCGCCGGATCTCCTTGTAGAGGAACGTGGCCTCGTACTCCTCGCGCGTCTGCGGTGCGTCCTCTGCGAACTCCCGCCAGAGCGGCGCGATGCCGGGGTCATCCAGCGTGTAGCGGCAGTAGCTGACCGCCGGCCCGCGGTCCACGTCGCCGGTCACGAGGTTCATCATGCAACCCGATTCGCGTGCCCGGCTGTCGATGAGCTGCATGATCACTTCCTGGTACGTGCCCACGGGCCCATCCGGCAGCGCCGGATGGTCGTTGATGAACCGGAACCGTTCGTACAGCGGCTCGGTGGCGATGAGCATGTACCCGAACATCACCCCCAGGTCGAAGCCGTACTTTGCGAGCCGCCCGGCGACCGCCTCATCGTATTCGCGCCGCCACGGCTGCAGCGGTTCGCCCGGCTTCGAGATCTTGCCGCCGCGCTCCTTCCGGAACTGCACCGAAGAGAGCGTCTCGAGCGGTACTCCCGCACCCTGCACCCGCTTGAGCAGCCGATCCGTCGCCTCGGCCTCGCCGGGAGCGCGGTTCACGAACACGACCGCCAGCTCCACCGGCAGCCCTTCCTCGATCGCCCGCAAGGTGTAATCGAGCGCCCCGTAGGACCCCGGCCCGCGTCCTGTTGTCAGCCACGCGATCCGCAGGCGCTCAGTCATCGAAGTCGGCGCCGTATTCGACTTCGACTTCGCGGAGCTGTGCTTCGTCCTCCTCGAACCGGGCCTGCAGCGTACGGACGCGGAGCTCGGCGCCTTCGAGGATTTCGCGGAGGCGATCGACGAGCGCCACCCCCTCTTCGTACAGCGCGAGCGACTCTTCGAGCGGGAGGTTCCCCTGCTCGAGCTTGCGCGCCTTCTCTTCCAGCGCTGCGTAGAGCTCCTCGAACGACTGCTCGGCCACCTAGCTCACCTCGGTCCAGAACGCGCCATCGGTCACGGCAACCGAAAGCCGCGCGCCCGGCTTCACCTTCTTCACGGTGGTTACCACCTTCCGCGATTTCGCATCCTGCACGATCGCGAAGCCGCGCGCGAGGGTCGCCCGCGGGTCGAGACCCGCGATCCGCGCCTGGATGCTCTCAAAGCGCGCGCGGTCGGCTGCGCAGGCCCGTTCGAGGCACGCCTGCAGCTCGCGCAGCTGCCGATTCACGTCCTGCGCGAGCCGCGCCGGGGATGGCGCGTTGCGGTTCAGCCGCCCTGCCGCCGCTGTGACAGCGCGGGCCTTCCCGGCGATTGCCTCGCGCGTGGCCGAAGCCATCGCCCGGTCGACCACGACCAGCGCGCGGTGCATCTCGCGGATGTCGGGCGTCGCCCGTTCGGCCGCAGCGCTCGGCGTGGGCGCGCGCACGTCGGCGACGAAATCGGCGATGGTCTCGTCGGTTTCGTGGCCCAGCCCCGAAACGAGCGGCACCGGGAACCCGAAGATCGCCCGGGCGACGCGTTCGTCGTTGAACGCCCAGAGGTCCTCGGCGGCGCCGCCGCCGCGCACGAGCAACGCCAGGTCCAGGTTCGGCTCGCGCGCGAGCTGCCGCATCGCGCCCACAAGCTGCCCGGGCGCATGTTCTCCCTGGACCATCGCCGGCGACACCACCAGCTCGGCCAGCGGCCAGCGGTGCGACAGGACCTTCCGCACGTCCTGCAGCGCCGCGCCCGTCGGGGAAGTCACGACGCCGATGCGCCGCGGGAAGCGCGGCAACGGCCGCTTGCGGCCCGGGTCGAACAGCCCCTCCGCCTCCAGTCGCAGCGTCAGCTCCTCGAAGCGCGCCGCGAGGATGCCGACGCCCTCGGGCCGCACGAAATCGCAGACGAACTGCAGCTCACCGCGCTGCGGGTACACCGTGAGCCGGCCGTGTGCGAGCACGTTGTCGCCGTTCGCGAGCTGCATCCCGGGCATCGTGTCGCGAAACAGCACCGTACGGAGCGTTGCGTTCCGGTCCTTCAGCGAAAAGTACCGGTGCCCCAGCTGAGAGCGCGTGTAGTTGGAGATTTCGCCGGCGATCCAGAGGTCCGAAAAGATCTCGTTCGCCTCCAGCACCTCGCGGAGGAAGTTGACCACCGCGGAAACCGTGAGTGCCTGCGGGCCCTGCATATCTGCAGGGTACGGGGACGGGCAAGCAGTGCCCAGACCCTCGGCTCGCTACGCGTCGCGCAGCCCGATCGCCGCCCCTGCGACGGTCCCCAGCCCGCCGCCAATCGCTATGCCCATGCCAACGCCAATCCCCATGATAATCCCGGCCACTGCTCCAATCGCAGCTCCAAGGGCGAGACCTATCCCGAGTATCTCGCTGTATCGCCGGTCCTCATCAGGGGTCATCGCGCGTTCCTCCTGCTCACGATCCTCGCCCCCAACGATGACCTGAAGTAGGCTCCATTGCCCCGAATCTTAGGTCCAGACGGCCTGCATCTCCGTTGACGGTCCCGGCATCGGCGCCCTATCCTCAGCCAGCGCCACGTCCTGGCGTTCAAGGAGGCGATCCGAGATGCAAACGACGACACTGCGCGCCCGCCGGATGAGCCCCGGGATTCGCCGCTAGCCTTACCCGGCCTTCACGCTCCCGGCCCGCGCGATCGCTCCACCGGATCCGCAGCTGCGCGGCGCACAGCGCCGCGCGACATCGCCAGGAGTTTCCTGTTTTGGCTTTCGAAGTCTTTCCGCCCGTCGCCCTGGTGGCGCGGGCACTGTCCACGTACCCCGGGCGCTGGGGCATCGGCGGCGGATGGGCCGCCGACTGCTGGCTCGGCCGCCAAACCCGCGACGACGCCGATATCGACGTCATCACGTTCGAACACGACTAGCGCGCGCTCTACGAACACCTGCGCGGCTGGAACATGGTCCCGCACCACCGGGTCACGCCCGTATCGCAGGCGCCGTGGGATGGCCGGACGCTCGAACTGCCCGCGCACATCCATGCCCGGCCGCCCGGCGAGGAGAACCGTGAGCTGCTCCTTCGCTGGGTCACGCCTCCCCACGCGCAGGCCGGCGACGGCCTCGACGTCGAGTGGGTGATCGACGAAGCCGGCGGCGGCGAGTGGCTCATCGGCCGCGAGCCGCGGGTAGCGCTGCCGTTCGACCACGCGTTCCGAAACCACGGGGGCGTGCCGCTGGTCGTGCCCGAAGTGCTGATGCTGTACAAGGGCGCCGCCTACTGGGGGCCGTGGAGGCTCGTCGCGCCCATCCGCACGCACCCGCGCCCGCACGACCTCGACGACTTCCGCGCCCTCGCGCCGCTGCTCGGCGCCGAAGCCACCGCCTGGCTCCGTGCGACGCTCGATCTGGTCCACCCGGGCCACCCGTGGCTCCCGCTGCTGGAGTAGCGCCGGGGCATCCCGGGCCAGCAACCGAAACAAAGCGAGGCACGAAAGGGCCTCGCATCTCAGCACTCACGCGGCCGGGCAGGTAGCAGCACCAGCGTGCTTGCCCGCCGCCTCAGCTCACCCGCTCGATGTACTGTCCCGTGTCCGTGTTCACCTTGATCTTCGTCCCCTCTTCCACGAAGAGCGGGACATTCACGACAAGCCCGGTCTCGAGCGTCGCCGGCTTCGTGCCGCCGGTGGCGGTATCGCCCTTGAAGCCCGGGTCCGTGCTTGTCACCGTCAGCTCGACCGTAATTGGCAGCTCGACGCCGATGACCTCCTCGCCATAGAGGACCACCTCGCAGGTGTCGTTTTCCTTCAGGTAGAGGTTCGCGTCGCCCACCTTGTCCGCCGAGACCGGGATCTGTTCGAAGGTCTCGGTGTTCATGAAGTGGAAGAACTCGCCGTCGTTGTACAGGTACTGCATCTCGCGGCGCTCGACGCGCGCTCGCGGCCACTTCGTGCCGGCCTGGAAGGTCTGCTCGGTGATGGCGCCCGTCCGCACGTCGCGGAACTTGATGCGCACCTGCGCCGATCCGCGGCCCATCTTGATGTGCGAGTAGTCCAGGATCGACATCAACTTGCCGTCGAGCTCGATCGTCGCGCCCTTCTTGAGTTCGCCAGTGGAGATCATGCTTGCTTACGCTCCCGCGGGGGTAAGTTTGCTTGCGTGACTGAGCACGCGGGCCTTGCCGTTTTCGAGCACCACGATGTCTTCGATGCGCACGCCGAACTCGCCCGGCAGATAGATACCCGGTTCGATGGTAAACACCATCCCGTCTTCGATCACATCCTCCGATGTCGGGCCGAGGTACGGCGCTTCGTGCACCTGGAGCCCCACGCCGTGTCCGAGCCCATGGCCGAACTGCTCGCCGTAGCCCGCCTTCGCTATCACGTCCCACGCCAGGCGGTCGGCATCGGCGCCGCTCATGCCCGCCTCGACACCCTCGATGGCCGCACGCTGCGCCTCGAACACGATCTCGTAGATCGCGCGGAACTTTGGCGGCGGGTCGCCGGCCACGAACGTCCGCGTGAGGTCGCTGCAGTAGCCTTCGTACCGCGCGCCCATATCGACCACGATCGGCTGGCCAGCGGCGATGGGCTCGTTCCGCGGCGATGCGTGCGGCCGCGCGCCGTGCGCCCCGGCGGCCACGATGGTGTCGAACGAGATGTCCTCCGCGCCGAGCTCCTGCACCGCCCGGCGAACCGCATCGGCCACCTCGCGCTCGGTCTGGCCCGGTTCGAACGCCGCCTGGACCCGCTCGAACGCCTCGTCCGCGATGCGGATCGCTTCCTCCAGCGACATCAGCTCCTCGATCGTCTTCCGTTCGCGCAGCTTCTCGATGATGGGCGAAGCCGGCCCGATCCGCGGCCGCAGCGCCCACGGCAGCTCCTCGAGCGCGCGCCGGATCGCCTCGAACTCCTCGACGCTCATGTCGGCCCGCGAAACACCGATGTTCGCGCCCGCGAGCCCGGCCTCGCGCACCAGCTTCGGTACCCAGTCGGCCGTACGGCCCTTGCGCTCCCACACTTCGAACCCGAACGGAGCGCACTCCTGCGCGCCCTGTTCGGTGTAGCGAAAATCGAGCGCGATCAGCGCCCGCTCCCGCGTGATGAGCACGTGCCCGGTCGACCCAGTGAAGCCCGAAACGTACGTCCGGTTCTGGGCGTGAAGCCCGAACATGTCCTCGACGGCGCTCGAAACCCAGAGGGCGTCGAGCCCCTCTTCGGCCATCGCCGCGCGAATCCGTTCCAGCCGTTCGGTCATGGAGTCAGTCTACGCGGTCGGCCGTCCCCGGCGATGCCTGCAGGTGGTCCAACAGCAGGTTCGTGGCGACCGTGTACCCGGCCCGCCCGAGCCCGGTCACCTGGCCCAGGCACACCGGCGCGATGAGCGACGTGTGCCGGAACCCCTCCCGCGCGTGCGTGTTCGAGATGTGCACTTCGACCACCGGCAGCTCGATCGCCTCGATGGCGTCGCGCAGTGCCACGGACGTGTGCGTATAGGCGCCGGCGTTCAGGATGACCCCCGAAGCCAGCTTCCGCTGCTCGTGGAGGAAGTCGATGAGCGCGCCTTCGTGGTTGCTCTGGAAGCAGAGGACGGCCGCGCCGCGGGCGCCGGCCGCCGCCGCCACGTCGGCCTCGATATCGAGCAACGTGGTCGTGCCGTAGAGGGCCGGCTTTCGCTCCCCTCGCAGGTTCAGGTTCGGGCCATGGACCAGGAGGATCGTCGGAGCCGTGCGTGCCATCGAGCGGCAATTCTAGCCGGGCGCGCGCAACCGCGCCCTGCGCCGCTCATGCAGCGGCCGCGAACAGCCTTGGACCGGGCGCGGCGGGTATCTCGCAGCACGGAGGAGGGCGCTACGCCGCCGCCCGCGCGCACACCCAGCCCTCGGGCATGGAACCCGACTCCAGGAACGCGAGCAGCTCTTGGCTCGCCGACCCCAGGATGTCGTCAGCGCGGGGGTAGAGCACCCGCTCCTCCTTCATGTTGTGCGAATCCAACAGGGCGGCCAGCTCCGTGCACGCGCTGGCCATCTCCGTGTTGTCGGTGCCCTCGACGGCGGCGCGCTCCAGCCGGTCGAGCTCGCGCCAGATCTGGCCGTGCTCCTGGAGCATCACGAACACCGGGGCGACCAGCCCGGCATCCCGCAGCGGCGGGAAGAGCATCTCCTCTTCCAGGTAGATGTGGCGCCGCAGCGCCTGCGCCGAACCCAGGAGCGGCTCCGGCGTTACCGTTCCGCCCTGCAGGGCATCGGCAAACGCCGCGAGTCCGGCGTCGATTTCATGGTGTTCGCGCTCAAGGGCGGCGCCAAGCGATTCATCCGGCATAGGTTGTCCTCCTTTCCACCAACCGTACCCCCGCCGCCGGGGCGCGCGGATCGGCCATCCGGCGCCTATACGGCCCGCCGTTCGGCCCGTTCCCGCCGCGAACGGGGCTTCTCCAGCGCCTGCTCCGCGATCGCCTCCCACGCTTTGGCGCTGACCTCGGCCTGCCGCCGCTGACTCACGTGTGTGTAAATCTGCGTCGTGTTCGGGGAGCTGTGCCCGAGCAGGTCCTGCACCACGCGCAAATCGGCGCCGCCATCGAGCAGGTGCGTCGCGAACGAGTGGCGCAGCAGGTGGGGGTGGACGTCCTCGGGGATACCGGCCGCCAGCGCATGGCGCTTGACCAGCGACTGGATGGAGCGGGCCGTCAGCCTGCGTCCGAAGCGGTTGAGGAAGAGCGCCGCCTCGGCGTCGCGGGCGAGCTCCGGGCGGCCCCGTTCGAGGTACGCCTCCAGCGCGTGCATCGCCGGCTGGCCGAAGAGCACCAGGCGCTCCTTCGAGCCCTTGCCATGGACGATCGCGGCCCACTCGTCCAGGTCGATCGAACTCGTGTCGAGTGCCGCCAGCTCCGAGATGCGCAGCCCGCCGCCGTAGAGGAGCTCGAGGATCGCGCGGTCGCGCAGCCCCTGCGGAGTGGAGGTATCCGGCGCGGCGAGCAACTCCGCGAGGCGCTTTTCGGTGAGCACTTTCGGCAGCCGCTTCGGCTTCTTCGGCAGGGCGACGCCGTAGAGCAGGTCGCGGTCGGTCGCGCCTTCGCGCTGGAGGTAGCGGTAAAACCCGTGGATCGTGCTGGTGCGCCGGGTGATCGATGCGGCCACGATGCCGGCTTCGCGCAGCTCCGCGAGGTACGAGCGAAAGTCGTGGCGGCTCACCTCCAGCGGTTCCCGCCCCTGCTCGAGGCACCATGCCAGCCACTGGCCGATGTCGTTCCGGTAGTTGCGGATGGTGTAGGGCGAGCGGTTGCCCACCGCCGCCAGCTCGCGCAGGTACGCGTCGAGGTACGCTTCCGCCGTCTTGTGTGCGGCACGCGCCAACTCGTTGCCGACCCTCTCCCGCCAGCGCCGATCTTACTCGCTGCGCGCGTTCGGGCATCCCGGTTCGCGAGCCGGCACCGTTGCCCGAAACTTTCCCCCGCCGCTCCGGGCGGTCACAATAACGCCACCACCACGTGCGTCAGCGCACCCGGCAGGATACTGATGACCCAGGACGCCCCAACGCGCTGCATCCGCTGTTATGCGCGCTTCGTTAGCCCGCCCTACATCATGGCCGGGCGGCCCTACTGCTGTCAGAGCTGCTCCGTCGGCTCGGCCTGCGAGCACCAGGGCATCCGCCGCCCCGCCAACGTTCGCCGCTTCGATTCGAACTTCGACCGCTTCCGCCGGGTCGTCCGCGAGATGAGCCCCTACGAAGACGTCCGGCCGGGCAGCGAATGACCGCGCAGGGCACCGGGCCGCGGCTGCAGGCGGGCGACCAGCTGCCGCCCTACCGCGTCCGCGCGCACAACGCCTCCACGCAATCGGAGAACAAGATCCACGACGACACCGTGGCGAAGCAGTACGGCTTCGCCGGCGGGCTCGTGCCGGGCGTGACCGTCTTCGCCTACATGACGCGGCCCGTGGTCGAAGCGTTCGGCCCCGAGTGGCTCGAACGCGGCCGCATGGATGCCCGCTTCCTCAAGCCGTTCTACGAGGGCGAGCAGGCCACCGTTTCCGCCACCGTCCGCGAGGTGGGGACGGACGGCCCCGTGCTCGAGCTGGTCGCGACGAACGAGTCGGGCGCCACATGTGCAGTCGGCTCGGCCGGATGGCTTCCGGCCGATAGCGTGGCGCCTTCGGCCGCGTTCTATTCCGACCGCCCCCTGCCCTCGCCGCGCCCCGGCGCAGCCGCCGAATGGTTCCGAGCGAACCGCGAGCTCGGTTCGCTGCACGAAACCTGGAGCGCCGGCGAATCGAACGAGACGTTCCTCGCCGAGATCGCCGATGACCTCGAGCTCTGGCGCGGGCTGCAGGCGACCGCGCACCCGGGATACCTCATCCGCAAGGCGAACAGCATCCTTGCCTCGAACGTGTTGCTCGGGCCGTGGATCCACGTCTCCAGCGACGTCGCGTACCTGGGTCTGCTCCACGATGGCGACCCGATGATCACGCGCGGCCGTGTCACCGATGTGTTCGAACGGAAGGGCCACGAGTTCGTGGAGCTCGATGTCGTCGTGTTCGGCCGCGATGACCAGCCGGTGATGCGCGCGACGCACACGGCCATCTACAGGCCACGAAAGGTCGGCTAGCACCGCCTCGCGCGCGAAATCGTTGACCCGCGCTCGCCGCTTGGCGACGATTCGCACATGGCACTCTACGAATATCTCTGCTCCGATTGCGGCACCAGGACCGAACGCCGCATGTCGATGGCCGATGTCCTGCAGCTCATCCCCTGCCCCTCGTGCGGGAAGCAGGCGCGGAAGGTCATCGGCGGGTTCGCCGTTGTTGGCCGCGCCGAAGCGGGGGTCGGCGATGGCCCGGCCCCCTGGGACGATGACGGCGACGGCGACGGCGGCCTCGGCGACGACGGCGGCGGCGACCACGGCCACTCCCACGACTTCGGCCACAGCCACGGCCCCGGCGGTCATACCCACGGCCCCGGCGGCCACACCCACTAGCCCCGAACGCCTACACACAAAGGCGGGGCACCGATTTCGGTGCCCCGCCTGCTTCATCGTGCGCTGGCCGCCCTTACGGCGTGCCGAAGAGGTCGCCGCCGCTCTCTTCGAGTGCCTTGCAGTCGTCGTTGTCCTGCGCGATCTTCTCGAGCCGCGCCGCAGCGTCTGCAGGCATCTCAGGGAACTCGGGGCTGGTCTCGTCGAACGCGTTCTCGTCGCCGCTCTTGAGCGCCTGCACCGTCTGGTTCAGGCTGTCGACCGCCTGTGCGTGCCAGTCCTTCAGGTCCTTCGGTGGCTTCGCCTTCGCGAAGTCCTTCGCGAACTGCTCCGTGGGCTCGACGAATGCATCCACGAACGAGTCCGGGTCGTCCTCGTCGACCTTCGAAAAGGCCTGGGCAATCTCGTCGAAGTAATCGCGCGAGGCTTTGCAAATGGCCGACACGTAGTCCTTATCGGAGCCCGTGTCGCCCGACGCCTTGATGTCGCCGCCGTTGTCGTCGCTCTTGTTGTCGTCCTTGTTGTCGCTATCCGACGTCTTGTCGTCGTTGTTGTTCGAATCGTTCCCCTGGCCGGAGACCTGGTCGCCGAGGTTGCTCCCGCCGTCGTCGTCGTCATCGCCGCCGCCGCAGGCCACGAGCAGCACCGATACCAGCGCGGGTATCAACAGCAGCAGGGCGTACTTTCGCAGATTGGTCATGGGCACGGGTCCTCTCCTCCCGGAAATCCGGTACATCGCTTCCGATATTCACCGGAGTGTACGGCTGTCATCGTGTGATTGCGTAGTCTCTGCGTGTGCGAGGAGGGTCACGTTGCTGACCATCACCCTCGCGCTTGAGCCATCTGCACCTCGTTCGCCCGCCACCGGCCGCTACGGGCCAGACTCGCGTATCATCGGGTTCGAACACAACCAGGCTGGAGGAGCCGATGAGTAACCGTCCCAACAATCCGTGGTTTTTCGCGACCCCGTTCCTTATTTCCTTTATCGCCCTCGCCGTCATCATCGCCCTGACGTACCAGTCGTAGGGCGCAACGAAAGGGGCCGTTCGTTGCGCGAACGGCCCCTGCCTTTTGCGGAAAGGTGGCCGGTTAGATTTCCAGCATCTCCGCGACGCGCTCGCGATGGAAGTCGCCGTCGCCCCAGAACAGTTCCGCGCGCTTCTGGCGGCGGAAGAAGAGCTGGATGATGTAGTCCTTCGTGAAGCCGATACCGCCGTGGATCTGCTGGCCATGGGCCACCACGCGGCGGCTGGCGTCGCTGCACCAGGCCTTCGCCATCGCGGTGTCCATGTCCTGCGAGTCCTCGTTTTCGCTCGTCGCCCACGCGGCCTTGTACATGATGAACCGCATGCCATCGACGTCGGTCACCATGTCGGCGGCCTTGTGCTGGATGGCCTGGAACGAGCCAATCGGCCGGCCGAACTGCACGCGTTCCTTCGCGTAGTTCACGGAAATCTCGAAGTCGCGCTGGGCCAGGCCCACCAGGTACGCGCATTCGAGCACCGTCGCCATGTTCCGCAGCCGCGAGGCCGTCTTGTCGTCCATGTCGATGACGTCGCTCGCGGGGACCTTGATGTCCTTGAAGACCACCTCTGCCTGCTTGTCGCTGGCGATCGTCTTCAGCACCGTGATTTCGATGCCCGGCTGGTCGCGCGCGACCAGGAAGGTGCTCAGGCGGCCGTCCGGCTTCCACGCGACCACGTGCAGGTAGTCCGCGACGTGTGCGTCGGGCACGAACAGCTTCGTGCCGTTGAGCACGTAGTCGCTGCCCTGCTGGGTCGCCTTCATCTCGATGCCTTCGCGGTCCCAGCGGCCGGTCGGCTCGGTGATGGCGTAGGTGTGGATGTGCGAACCATCCGCGATCTTCGGCAGGTGAGCCTGCTTCTGCGCGTCGCTGCCGGCGAGGATGAGCTCGGCGGCGCAGACCTGGTTCGGGATGAACGGCCCGGGCACGAGCGCGCGGCCGAACTCCTCGACGAGGACGCAGAGGTCAAGGAAGGAGAAGCCGGCGCCGCCGTACTCCTCGGGGATCATCAGGCCCTGCCAGCCGAGATCCGCCATCTTCTTCCACAGTTCCGGGCTGTAGCCCTTCTCATCCTCTTCCATCGCGCGGACGTGCTCTTCCGGGCACTCCTTCTCGAGGAATTCGCGGGCCGAGTTCTTCAGGAGTTCCTGTTCTTCGCTGAGGCCGAGATCCATGCGGCGTCTGTCCCTTTCGATGAGCTGTGTCGGGCCTCACGGGCACGCGGCCACGCGGGCAAGTTGTCGCGGGCGGGACTATAGCATGATATTTCGGTCGAGGCGAACGGGGAGCCGCTCGTCTATAGATTCGGATTAGATGCGCGGCCCTGCGCATCCAGCTCCGCCACCAGCCCGGCGTCGTCCGGCGGCGGTGGATACTCCGCCGGCAGCCACACGAACGGCGGCAGCGGCTTCAGCGGCCCGCGGATCACCGGCGCGTCCACATGGATCGAAAGCGGCAGCAGCGACGCGCCGGGAAGTTGCTCCGGCGGCCGGCCCGCCCGGCGCAACGCCTCCGCGATGCGCACCGCCTGCTCGTTCTGGCTCGAAGCGCCGCGCGTCACCGCCTGCAACCACTGGCTCGTGACCTCGGCCTCCACGGCCACACGAGGGCTCATGGGGTCCGGCTCCGAGCCGCCGCCCATTTCTATGGTGACGTGCACGACGCCCGGGCGCGGCCCCGCCTTCATTCGGATGGTCCCGGTGTGGCCGGCCTGTTCGAAGGCGAACGAAGTCCCGTCGTCCTTTCCGTCGCTCCCGGCCGCCCCGGCGCCCCGCGAGCCCGTGCTGCCCTCCACCCGGTTGCCGTAGTCGGGCATGTCGGAGGGCCGGCCGGCCAGGTAGCCGCTCCACTCCGCCGAAGCCGCGCCCACTCCGTGTAACGGTACGATGCGCATTTCGGTCTCTCGCCGTGGTGATCGAACCGGCGCGGACTTCCCTTGGGAGGACGATTGGGAGGTATCCGGTTACCGGTGGTTGCGATTACGGAACGCGATAGTCATTCCGGACTCGTGGCTCGCAGGCCCACGATCGCGACGCCCATCAGCACCAGGAACACGACCCGCGCCGGCGTCGCCGGCTCGCCGAACAGCACCATACCGAGCACCGCCGCTCCCACGGCCCCGATCCCCACCCAGACGCCATAAGCCGTGCCGATGGGCAGCGTCCGCACCGCCAGTGCCAGCAGCAGCATGCTCGCCACCATCGCCCCGACAGTGAGCACGCTCGGGAACGGTCTTGTGAACCCGTGCGTGTACTTCAAGCCGACGGCCCAGCCCGCCTCCAACAGGCCGGCGGCGAACAACAACAGCCATGCCATGGCGCACCTCCACGTCGTGGTGATGCGTCGTCTTGTCGTATCCGGGTACGGCGCGTCTCGTCCGGGGAACCATTGGCGTCCGAATCGAGTTTACACAGTATGCGGCGCATTCGAATTCGATCGCATGCTCGCAACGCACCGGTCCATCGCCGCGCCGTCCGGAGGTGCCAGCGATGAGAATCAAGACATTGCTTCCCGGGATAGGCTTCGCGGTCGCCATGATTGGCAGCCTCACGGCGTCGGGACAGCTTCCCGTTGCCGCTATTCGCGGCGGCCGCCGCCATCGTTGTAGCCGGCCTGCTGGTGTCGAAGCGGCCGCGTTGACGGTGCCCTATCGCTGGCGCTGCACGAACCGTCCGATGCGCTCCAGGGCTCGTTCGATCTCCTCGTAGCCGCTCGCGTAGCACGCCCGCACAAACCCTTCGCCGCACGCGCCAAACGCGTTGCCGGGGACGACCGCCACGCGCTCTTCGGCCAGCAGCCGTTCGCTGAACGTCACGCTATCGAGGCCCGTCCCGCGGATCTCCGGGAAGGTGTAGAACGCCCCGCGCGGTTCGAACGTGGGCAGCCCGATCGCCCGGAAGCCATCGACGATGAGCCGGCGCCGCCGGTCGTATTCCGCCACCATTTCGCGCACGAACTCCTCGCCTTCGTCGAGCGCCGCGATGCCCGCGTATTGCGCGGCGGTCGGCGCCGACATCATCACGTACTGGTGCACCTTCATCACAGCTTCCGCGAGCGGCCCCGGCGCTGCCACCCAGCCCAGCCGCCACCCCGTCATCGCGTACGTCTTGCTAAACCCGCCGAGCAGCACCGTCCGCCCATGCATCCCCGGGAGCGAGGCGAAGCAGGTGTGCTGCCCGTCGTATGTCATTCGGTCGTAGAGCTCGTCGCTGATGACCGCAAGGTCGTGCTCGGCCGCGACCTGGCCCACGGCGATCAGGTCTTCGCGCCCCATCACGGCGCCGGTCGGGTTCGATGGGTAGCCCAGGAGCAGCGCCTTCGTGCGCGGCGTGATCGCCGCCTCCACGTCGCCCGGGAGCAGCCGGAAGTCGTTTTCGGCGTAGGTCGGCACCGGTTTGAAGCAGCCGCCCGCCATCACCGTTGCGGGCAGGTAGGCCACGTACGACGGGTCGGCGCAGAGCACTTCGTCGCCGGGGTCGAGCAGGGCGCGCAGTGCGATATCGAACGCCTCGCTCGAGCCGCTCGTGACGATGATTTCGTTCCTGGGGTCGTAGTGAACGCCGTAGAGCCGCTCGATGTGTGCGCTCAGCTTTTCGCGAAGTTCCGGGAGGCCGTAGTTCGAGGTGTAGTGCGTCTCGCCCCGTTCGATGCTTTCGATGGCGGCCCTGCGGATCGGCTCGGGTGTCACATAATCCGGTTCGCCCACCCCCAGCGAAATCACGTCGTCGATCGTGCTCAGGAGGTCGAAAAACTTCCGGATACCGCTCGGTGGGACCGCCTGCATGCGGCGCGATACGAAACGGCTGGGGTCCTCCGGCGATCCGCTGAGGTTCATGGCGTGCTCCTGTCTCCCTGCTGGCAGCCACGAAAAAGGCCGCCTGGCGAGGCGGCCCAAGTGGTGATCTGACGGATTGCTTCCGCCGCCTCGCTTTACTCGCGCGCACGCGCAGCAGCCGCAGCAGCGGCCGCAGGTGCGAAGAGGGCAGCGGCGGTAGTGGCAATCACGTCCCTTACTCTCTCGGCTCGATCTTCTAGCGTCAATAGATCGGGACAGGACCCGGCGAACCCATTCCCGCGGCTTTCCGGCTACGATGTGCCCACTTTCCCCTGCCCCGGAGGACCCCACGATGACCGACCTGACCACG
>JBLNCO010000343.1:0-29175 GCA_050260715.1 Hyphomicrobiales bacterium
GGCGACCGGGTTCGCACCAATCGCCTGTCCGACGGCCCGGCTGCCGCCCTCCGCGCCGACCGCACGCGCGACGTCGCGGTAGGTCCAGGTGTGCCCCTCTGGGATGCGGAGGAGCGCCTCCCAGACCTTGAGCTGGAAGGGGCTACCGCGGAGCACGAGGCCCGGCTTTTCGCCCTGCCCGAACGCCTGGCCGATGAGCGGCGCGGTCGCGGCAGCATCGTGCACGACCTCGGCCCGTTCCCAGCCGCGGAGGAGCTCGCGGAGGGTGGGTTCTTCGCCGCTTTCGCCGACGAACCCGAGGCCGGTCACTCCGCGCTCACTGGCGACGATAACCGCCGGCCCGAACGGCGTGTCGTGCACGCCGTAGCGGAGCACCACGCCCTCACCGCGGCGGCGGTATTCGCCGGGTGTTACGGCCTCGTAGGTGACGAAAAGCTCGTGCAGCCGCGAGGGGCTCGAGAGGCCGCTTTCGAGCGCAGCTTCGAGGACGGGCCGCGACTCGCGCAGGCGGTCCTTGGCATCTGCGAGCGTGAGGTACTGGAGGAAGCGCTTTGGGCTCACGCCGGCCCACCGCGTGAAGACGCGCTGCAGGTGCCATTCGCTCAGGCCCACGTGAGCGGCGACCTCCGCGAGCGACGGCTGCTCCGGTGCGGCGCTGGCGATGAATTCGATGGCGCGTTCGACGTAGCGGTAGGCGTCGGAGGCGGTGATCTCGGGGGTGTCGAGCGTGGCGGTCATGGGCCGGTCTCCTCGTGGGATGCTTCGAACGTACGGCCGGAGCAGGGGCGTAACCACCCGGATCTTGCGCTCTTCTCACGCCTCCGCGGCGAGGCCTTCGAACGAATCCATGGGCAGGTACTGGAGGCGGAAAGTGCGGGCCATCAGGTCGCGCCACCCGTCCGCATCGAGGGGTGGGCCCGTGAAGCCCGGGCACTCGACGTGGCCAAGGAGCAGTGGGACATACGGCCCCGGATCGTGGTTGTGGATCGCCGCGGACATCGAAGCGCGCATGCCATCGAGGTCGCCGTGGACCGGCCGGCCGGTCTCCTGGTTGATGAAGACCACGAAGTGCGGGTAGAGCCGGCAGGCTTCGGGGCGGCCGTGGTACTGCGTGCAGCGCAGGTCGTCGCCAAGCAGCGCGCAGGTCCCGTTGCGGCGAGCCAGTACGTAGGGCTGAGCGAGCGGCAGCGCGATCGGCTCCCCGTCCTCGCATTCGAGCAGCTCGACCGGTTCGAGGCCGCTGAAGCGCGAGAGCCGTTCGAGCTCCCGTTCCGAAAGGCTGACGCTGTAGACCTTGCAGCAGTGCGCGACGCACTTTTCGGCCTGGCAAATGAAGCTCGCCGAGCCGGGCAGGATGAGGTGGTAGGCAGCGAAACGCTCCGACAAGGCGGACCACGCCTCGCGCATCCGGTCGATCACCTTCCTCTCAGTTTCCACGCGAACATCGTAGATCCCTTGCGTCGATGCCGCGGGCAACGCAAAGTAATTCGTCGTTGCCCGGAGCACGGACAGCGCGTATTCCTGCGCCCTTTATTCGTACTGTTTTGGATTGCCATCGTGACCAACGAAACCACTAGCGACGGACTCACCGCGGAGGAGCGCCTCCGCCTTCGCAAGCAAATGACCGACCAGGCGGTGAAACTCGCCGTGAGTAGCCGCTGGGAAGAAGCGGTGTCGGTGAATCGCGAATTCCTCCGCGTCTTCGGCGAAGAGGCCGAAGCGCTGAACCGTTTGGGCAAGGCCCTTTCCGAAGTCGGCCAGGTGTCGGAGGCGCGCAAGGCGTACGGCCGGGCCATCGAGCTCGACCCTTCGAACACCATCGCACGCCGCAACCTGGACCGGCTCGCCAGCATGAACGACTCCGTGCCCGCCGGGATGGCCCCGAGCCAGCTCGACACGCGTCTGTTCGTCGAAGAGACGGGCAAGGCCACCGTCGCCACGCTGCAGGCGGTCGATGAGACGCAGGCCGCCCTCCTCGACGCCGGCGACGTGGTCGAGCTCGAACTGCAGGGCAACGCCGTGAACGTGAAGACGAAGGGCGGTGCCTACATCGGCATGGTGGAGCCGCGTATCGGCCTCCGGCTGAACAAGATGATGACGGCCGGGAACCAGTACACCGCGGCGATGGTGACCACCGTGGGCAACCTCCGCGTGATGATCCGCGAGACGTACCAGCACCCGTCGCAGATCGGCCGCGTCAGCTTCCCGCAGGCGCGCGCGACCGACTTCCGCGCCTACACCCGCCGAGGCCTCCTTCGTGGCCAGGACGAGTCGGAATTCGACGAGGACGACTACGAGGAAGACGAGACCGAGGAGAGCTGGACCGACACCGGCGACGATATGGACACCGGTGGACTCGGCGTCGATATCGCGACCGACGACGAAAGCTTCGACTAGGTTCGGGGGCGCCTACGGGTCCGCGGCCGGCGCCGGCCACTGGCGGCGCCAGAGGTACGCAAGCGCGCCACAGGCAACGCCAACGTTCAGCGACTCGACCCGCGGGTCCATCGGCAGGGCCACGCGGAAGTCGCTGTCGCGCAGGAGCAGGCGGCTCACGCCTTCGCCCTCGCTGCCCATCACGAGCGCCGTCTTCTTTGGCCAGTCGAAGGCCGTGGCGGGCTCCGCGCCTTCGCCCGCGTCGGCGGCGACCACCCAGTAGCCGGCATCCTTCAGCGTGGCGATCGCGTGCGCCAGGTTCTGCGGCGAAGCGACCGGCGCGAGAAAGCTCATGCCCGCACTGGCGCGATGCACGCCGGGCGTCAGGAGCGCGCCCCGGCGCGACGGCAGGACGATGGCATCGGCGCCGACCGCGACGGCCGTGCGCAGGACGGCGCCGACGTTCTGCGGGTCGGTCACGCCATCGAGCAGGAGCACGAGCGAGCCCGACTCGGCCGGGCGCGACGCGACGGCCTTGAGGTCGATGGGCTCGAGCGCGCGGAGGCGGACGAGCACGCCCTGATGCACTCCGCCGCCGGTCAACTCGTCGAGGCGAAACCCGTCGACGGGGTCCACGCGGAGCCCGCGGGAGCGCGCCAGCTCGGCGAGGGCGAGGACACGCTCGTTCCGGGTGTCACGAAAGTAGCTGAGGGACCGCGCGGCGCCTACTTCGAGCGCCATTGCGCAGGGGTTGATGCCGAACGCGAGGTCGTCGGGGGTGGAGTTGGGCTTGGGGCGCAGCCGCGGCACAGCCCGAGTGTACCGGCGCGCGCGCCGGGCGTGGAGCAGCGGGCGGGCGGCGCCCCGCGGGCGGCGGCCGCTTTCTTGGGCCTTTCCCCTTTCCTCGCTCCAAACGAGGGATATTCATACACTTCGGAAACTTCGCGTTCCCGGAGCCCCCGTATGCCCAGCTGGCGCCTCCCGCTGGCCACCCTCTGCGCCTGCTCAGGCCTTTTGCTGTTCGCTGCTTGCGGGGATGGCGAAGCCGGCGAACCCTCGTCCACAGCGAGCGACCCGGGCGGCGCCGCCACCACCGACCAGCGCACCAACGTCAGCACTGGCGACATCGACACCACCACGAGCCCGAAGCTCGAGGGTCCGGCGAGCAAGTACTCCCTCCTGAACCCCGACGATTTCGGCCCCGGGTACATCACGAACATCAGCCAGACATTCGAGCTCAACGTCGACAACTACACGAGGAACAACCACATCTTCGAAAGCCCCGAACAGGGCAAGAAGACAATGGAGAGCTGGGGCTACGACAGCGGCTACGAGACGATGGTGGACCCGGAAGGCCGGGATATTGCCCGCTCGAACGGGGCCTTCGGCGTCATCCAGGAAGTGCACCTGTTCAAGGACGAAGAGGGCGCGAAGCAGGCGTACCAGTACTTCAAGAACGCGCTCGGCGGGACGGGCCGCGTGTCGCCGGTGGGCATCGAGCCGGTCGGCAACGAGTCGGTCGCCTGGCGGTACATTAGCGGCAAGTTGAACCCGACGACGAACATGGCCTATTACGTCGTGCTCTTCCGCCGCGGGAACCTGGTCGCGAGTGTGGTGACGAACGGGTCCGACGTGCTGCTGAAGTCGGATTCGGCGCGCGACTTCGCGGTGCTCATCGACCAGAAGGCGCTCGGCAAGCGCGCCGCGTTCACGCCGACGCCCACGAGCAACTACACCCCGCCGGCATCGAGCGCGAAGACGCCGACGCCAACGGGCGGCGGTAGCCGGTGAGCGGGAACGAGCCCGGGTCGGCGCCACCGAAGCGCCCGGCGCCCCAGTTCCGGCCGCCCGCGAAGCGTCAGCAGGGCCGCGGCTCCCGTTTCGCGAACCGCCGCGTGGTGCTCGCCACCGCCGCGCTGGGCGTGCTGCTCCTGGCGGCGGTCGGGCTGACCATCCTGCTCCTTACGGGCGGCGACGAAAGCCCCGCCGAGGCGAGCAACAGCACCAGCGGCACCGAGGGCGGGCCCGACCAGGCGCTCCAAGGGCCTGCCTCGCGGTACGTGCCCGCGCTCGAGGAGATGCCCACGGGCTACGAGATTCGCCCCACAGACACCTACGGCCTGAGCGACCTCCAGTTCGCGGTTGATACCGGCCTCTTCAGGACCGCCGCGGAGGGCCAGGCGAAGGCGCAGGAGTGGGGCTACGAAAGCGGCTACCGCGCAAGCTACTGGCCCGTGGGGCAGCTCTCCGACGTGGTCCGCGGCACACCGATCGTCACCATCGACACGTACATGTTCCGCACGCAGGGCGGGGCCGCACAGGCGTTCGACTTCCTGAAGGATTTCTACGACGGGTTCAAGGACTCGGAGAAGGTTCCGGCGAAGGGGCTGGCGAACCAATCTGGCGCGTGGTCATTGGCGCCGGGCAGCAACATCGGGACATCCGACGTGCCGGCGATATACCATCGGTTCGCGTTCCGGCGGGGGAACCTGGTGACAGTCGTGCAAACACTCGGGCCGAAGGCCTACATGAACATCGACGCGGCGCGTGGATTCGCCGTTATCGCCGACGAGCGCGCGCTCGGGCAACGGGCAGCGCCAACGCCTACGCCTGCTGGCAGTCCTCTGCCGCCCACGCCTTCCGCGACTCCGTGAGGGGCGCGACGTTCGGCCGGAGCGGACGGCGGGCGATCGTGGGGCTCCTCGCCCTCACGGGTGCGCTCGTCTTCGGCGCGCACGAACCGGGGTTTGCGCAGCAGCCCGAACCATCGCCGGCCCCGCCTACCGCCTCGGGCCTGCCCCAGGTTCCGGCGTCGCCGCCGCCCGCCGGACCCGGCCAGCCGAGCAGTTACGTGCTCGTGCAGTACGCTGTGCCCTCGGTGCGCGCGCAGGGCGACCCCAATGCGCCCCCGCCGACGATGGAAGAGCAGGGATTCCGGCAGCTCGCCGTGCCACCCGGCAAGACTCAGGCCGAATTCCTCGCCGAACTGAAGTCCGACCCGGCGGTGATCTCGGCGCAACCTTCGGCGCGCGTGTACGCGGCGGAACTGCCCGACGACCCGTACTACTTCCACAGCCAGGCCGCGTACATGAACCTCATCAACGCGCCGGCCGGCTGGGACCTCCAGAACGCCAGCGGCGACGTGATCGTGGCGGTGCTCGATAGCGGCGTGGACATCCGCCACCCCGAGTTTTCCGGCCATCTCTGGGAGAACAACGCCGATGCCGACAGCGATGGCATCGATGACGACGGCAACGGCTGCATCGACGACCGCTACGGCTGCCGCTTCGTGAGTGTGACGTCGGAGAATGCGGCCGGCTGTGGCTACACCGACTCCACGCCGCGCGGGACCATCCTCGACGACCACGGGCGGCCCGGCACCGACAACTCGCACGGCACGCTCGTCGCCGGGATCATCGGCGCTTCGGGGAACAACAACGCGGGCATCGCGGGCGCCAGCTGGAACGTGAAGATCCTGCCCGTGAAGGTGCTCGACTGCGGGCCGTTCGGTGGGTTGCCGCAGGGCGAGATGGGCGATGTCATCCAGGGGATCAACTACGCGGTACGGATGGGCGCGAAAGTCATCAACATCAGCATCGCCAGCGCCCCCGGCGACCAGACCGCGGACTCGCCCGCGCTGCGGCAGGCAATCGCCGACGCGCAGGCCCAGGGCGTCATCATCGTCGCGGCCGCCGGCAACCACAGCACTCCCACCAACCCGGTCGGGCCGGGGTACCCGGCGGCCTACACCCAGTACGACAACATCGTCGCGGTCGGCGCTTCGACGCTGAGCGGCACGTGGGCAACGTACAGCGATTCGGGCCCAGCGCTCGACCTCGCCGCGCCCGGCTTCCCGATTGCGGGGCCGGTGCGGACGGACGTCGGCTTCGACCCGCCGTATGGCACGGCGCCGCAGGGCACCAGCTTCGCCACACCGCTGGTCAGCGGGCTCTTCGCGCTGCTCCGCGCGAAGAATCCGTCGCTTTCGGCGAGCGACTACGTGAACATCGCGAAGGCGGGCGCGACCCCTGCACCGCCTGCCCCGCACGGGCAGAACTGGGCGGGGGCCGGGATCGTGAACTACGGCAATGCGCTTGCACGTGTGCCGGCGATCGTCAGCGGGAACGCCCTCCATGACTGGAAGGATGTCCCCGCGGGCACCGAGGTTCACGCCGTCATTGACGGGAACGATTGCGGGTCGTCGACGACGTTCGCCATCGGTCCGGCGACCCGCTACGAGCTGCGCGTGCGCGGCGATGGCGAGCAGGCGGGGTGCGGGGCTCCCGGCCGGACGATCGTCGTGACGATCGGCGGGCAGGCCGCCGAGCCAGCGATCCCCTGGGCGCTCAAGAACGAGCCGCTCGCATTCCCCGGGCACAACGTGAGCACCGTCTCGCCGCCACCAGGCGACATCGTTGTCCAGACGCTCAACGGGAGCTGGAGCAACGTCGCCCACCTCGGAGCTTCCGGGCCGCTCCCGGCCGCGCTCGATGGCCTTTCGAGCTCCTGGAACGCCGTGCTGAAGTGGGACCCCGCCAAGCAGTTCCTGCTGTCGGACGGCGCCTACCGGCGCTTCTACAACGGCGCGCCCGGGTACGTGAACGACCTCGGCGGGCTGGACCGCTACGAGGCCTACTGGATCGACGCAGCGCAGGCGAACATCGCGACCCTGAACCCGGAGCCGGCCCCGGGACGCTCGATCCAGCTCCAGGTGGGCTGGAACAACTTCGTCTGGACGGGCAGCGCGGCCGAAGCGGGCCCGGCACTCTCGGCGCTCGATGGGAAGTACCTGCAGGTGCTGAACTACGACAACGCCAGCCGGGCGTGGCTCTCGTTCATCCCCGGCCAGCCGCGCTTCCTGCAGGACTTCAACGGGCTCTTTCAGTTCAAGGTCTACTGGATCTACATGACGGCCCCGGCGGCGCTCGTCATGCCGTGAGAGTTGCGGGGTATGAGGCATGGGGCGCCGCCTCATGCCTCACATCCATACCTTTCGGCTACCATACCGGTACTCGTAACAGGGAGTTCCGCGTGGCCGAAACCATCCCCGTCGCCATTACCTTTCGCATCGACCCCGAGCTGGTCGAGCAGATAAAGGCGGTCGATCCGCGCATCCGCATCGTCGACTTCCCGCAGATCGCCCTCCGGCCAGGCAGCACGATTAGCGATGAAGACCGGGCGAAGGCGAAGGCGGCGCTCGCGGAGGCCGAGGTGGTGTTCGGGCCGAATTCGTTCCCGGTCGAATTCGTCGACGCGGCGCCGAACCTGAAGTGGTTCCAGGTGATCAACGCGGGCGTCGACCGCATGGCCGAGCAGGGCTTGCTTACCCGCGGCTTCACCGTGACCACGGCAAGCGGGCTCGCGGCGGTTGCCATCGCCGAATACGTGATCGGCGTGATGCTGATGCTCACGAAGGGGCTGCATAAGTCGGTGCGCGACCAGGCGGCGCACCAGTGGGATTTCCGCTTCACGGCCGAGCTCCAGGGCAAGACGGTTGGCATCGCCGGCATGGGCGCGATTGGCCGCGAGACCGCGCGGCGGGCGCGGGCCTTCGGCATGCGCGTCATCGCCAGCCGGCGCAAGGTGCAGGCCGGCGACAGCGACGCCGACTGCGACCTGCTGCTGCCGCACTGCGAACTCGACACGCTGCTGCGCGAATCCGACTTCCTTGTGCTCTGCGTGCCGCTCACGGCCGAGACGCAGCACCTCATCGGGGCGGCCGAGCTGGCGAAGATGAAGCCGACGGCCCACCTGGTGAACATCGCCCGCGGCCCCGTGGTTGACCAGCCGGCGCTCATCGCGGCGTTGAAGGACGGTACGATCGCGGGTGCGGCGCTCGACGTGACCGACCCTGAGCCGCTGCCCGCGGAGAGCGAGCTCTGGGACCTGCCGAACGTGATCATCACACCGCACGTTTCCGGGGCGGTGGAAGGGTACGGGCACCGAGCGGCAGAGATTTTCCTAAGGAACCTGCGCCATTATGTCGCAGATGAGCCATTGGAGAACGTGGTGGATCCGGTGCTTGCATACTAAACTTGCGCGCAATCCGGGTTAATCGTGCAGGTATGGTGAACATTGACCCGAAGGGCTGCGCTTCGTACCGTATTTCACAAGCGTATAGATTTTCCCGTGGCCCGAAGTGGCGGCGGTGGGGCACGGTGGATTCGGAGTTCGAAGGGAAGATGACCAAGGCGACTATGGAAAATGGTAAGGCGCCCGTATCTGCGGGCCTCGGACAGCGCATTCGTGCTGCGCGCCGGGATGCTGGCATGAGCCAGGGGCAGCTCGCCACCTCGCTCAACACCACCCAGAGCGCCATCAGCCTCTACGAAGCGGGCCAGCGCTCGGTGGGCATCGACATGCTTCTCAGCGTGGCCAAGATTCTCAACCGGCCGCTCCACTACTTCCTCGGTGAGGAAGGCGACATGCTGTACGTGAAGGACAGCGACATCGCCGAACTCATTTCGGAGCTCGAGAAGCATCCGGAAGACCTCCCCGAGCTGCTCGCCTACTGGCAGTTCCTCCGATGGCGCCGGTCCGGGGCAAACGGCAAGCACTAACCGGGGCCAACGCTCCCAGCCATCCGTCACGCCGGACCAACGACGGAGCCCGTTCCGGGCTCCGTTTTCGTTTGCCCCGGGCGGGCTGCTCCTCGCGCCAGGACGCGAGCCCCGGTTAGCGGCAGGTAACACCGCCGTGGCGCCCTACCGCCGGGTTCGAAGGGTGAACGGACGGCGATCGAGGCGGGTGGCGATCTGCGTTTCGCGTTCGTGGGGCGGACCCTGCGCCGGGCTGGGACCGGTCCTCGCCACCGCGCCAGGGTGAGCCGCGAAGGGGACGTTTACCGTTCATGGCCCCCCGCAATGCGCTACACTGGAGATAGCTTGAACGGGGATCCGCTGGTGCTGTCTCTTCAGGCGCTGCTGACCCGTAGACTCCGAGCTCGGCGCCGGTACCTGGCCGGCGCAACCTACAACGCATGACCTCACCTGCAACCGCCCGCCAGACGGTCGGTGTCCTTGCTCTGCAGGGCGACTTTCGCGAACACGGGGAGATGCTCGAAGCGCTCGGCCACGATGTGGTCGAGGTGCGGCGTCCATTCCAGCTCGATGGGCTCGACGCCCTCATCATCCCCGGCGGCGAAAGCACCACCATCGCGCGGCTTATCCTCAGCAACGGCCTGCAGCAGCCGCTCCGCGACTTCTGCGCTTCGGGGCGCCCCACGTGGGGCACCTGCGCGGGAGCGATCCTGCTTGCCCGCGAAGTCGACAACCTGGACCGGCCGGGCATCGAGACCATGGACATGACAGTTCGCCGGAACGCCTTCGGCCGGCAGGTCGATAGCTTCGAAGCGGACCTCGACGTCAAGGGCCTCGGTGGCGGCGCCTTCCGGGCGGTGTTCATCCGCGCGCCGCTCATCGAGCGCGTGTACGGCCGCGCCGAAGCGATCGCCACGCTCCCCGACGGTACCATCGTGGCGGCGCGCCAGGGGAACCTGCTGGCGACGTCGTTCCACCCGGAAATCAGCGGCGATCCACGCATGCACCGGTGGTTCCTCACCCTCGGAACTCCTGCGGCTTCGGCCCATCCCAACGGCGCCGGAGGGACCGTGCCCGCGCTCACCGTCTCCCCCGAGGGACACGACGCATGAGAGAGTCGCGCGCGGAACCACTGAGCCCCATCGACGCCGCGACGCTCTGGCCGCAGATGCACCGACTCGCCACCGAAGTCATCGCCACACGCGCGGGGGAGAACCTGCTCATCACCTCCGGGCTGGCCGCAACGGGCCTCACACGGCTGCCCCGCGTGCCGCGAACGGCCGTGCTCGGCGTCAAGCGCGGACTTGGCTACCACGGCGTGCTCGTGGCGCGCGAGCTGGCCGGTGGCGCCGGCTGGGAAGTCGTGTCGCTGCGCATCGCACGCGAAAAGCACGACGATGTGGTGATCGACCTGCTGGCGGGCGCCGGCGTGGAAGTGGCGCGGCGCGGCGGGCGGACACTCTACCTGCGCTACCCGGAGAGCTCGCCGCACCGGGACGCCATCCGGCGCGCGGGGCTGATGGCCTATCGCATCGAACGGCTCTACGCCATCACGGCGACCGTGGCGCCGTCGCACACGCAGTTCCGCCCGGCGGCGCGGTCCGACCGCCACGGCGTGTTCCGGCTCTACTGCCGGACCGTCCCCGAGCACATCCGCCGCCAGGAAGCACCGACGCAGCAGGACTGGCGCAGCGTGCACGACTCGTACGACTGCGAACGCGAGTTCGTGCTCGACCGCGACGGTGCGCTGGATGGCTGGGCTGGCTTCGGCGACCGCGAATGCCGGCTGCTCATCGACCCGATGGTCGAGGGGCTGGTCGATGCGGCGCTCGACCTGGTGGAGTTGCACGCGCCGAGGCACGGCACGCTGGTGCTCGGCGAAGACCAGGGCAGCCTGGAAGGAACCGCGATTGCGCGCGGCTACACGCCCCTCGGCGTGCGCCTGCTCTGCGCGCGTCGCCTTGCGCTCCTGAACCCTCTGAAGGAGGTGGTGGCGGTGCCTGCGGGCTCGCAGGCGTTGCCGCAATAACACGTGACAGAACCGACTCTTCTTTCTGAGCTACGCGCGGAACAGATCGTCACCGACGATCTCGACCTGCTGCTCGACGCGCTTCCGCCGCACATTTGCGAAGTGCTGCGCGAGGAAGGACGGCGCGTCGATCTGCTCGAAGTGGTGATGGACCTGGGCCGTTTGCCGGAGGCCCGCTACCCCGGCCGCGAGGTCGTGCTCAGCCATACCGAGGTGACCGAGGCGGACCTCGAATACGTGACGAACCACATCGGCGAATTCGGCCTCGACAACCGCGCCGGCATCGAACGCACGCTGCACCGCATCTCGTGCATTCGCAACCGCCGCGGGAAGGTCATCGGCCTCACCTGCCGCATCGGCCGCGCGGTCTACGGCACCATCCGCGTGATTGAGGATCTCGTCCTGAGCGGCAAGAGCATCCTCCTGCTCGGCCGCCCGGGCGTGGGCAAGACGACCATGCTCCGCGAAGTCGCGCGCGTGCTCGCCGACGACGCCAACAAGCGCGTCATCATCGTCGATACCTCGAACGAAATCGGTGGCGACGGCGACATCCCGCACCCGGCGATCGGCGGCGCCCGGCGCATGCAGGTACCCACCCCCGCCATGCAGCACGAGGTGATGATCGAGGCGGTGGAGAACCACATGCCCGAAGTCATCGTGATCGACGAAATCGGGACCGAGCTCGAAGCCGGCGCCGCCCGGACCATCGCCGAACGCGGCGTGCAGCTCGTGGGCACCGCCCACGGGACGAGCCTCGAAAACCTGATGCTGAACCCGACGCTCGCCGACCTCATCGGCGGGATCCAGTCGGTCACGCTCGGCGACGAGGAAGCGCGCCGCCGCGGCACCCAGAAGTCCATCCTCGAACGGAAGGCCCCGCCGACCTTCGACGTGGTGGTCGAAATCCAGAGCTGGGCGCGCGTCGCCATCCACGCGAACGTCGCCGACACGGTCGACGCCCTGCTCCGTGGCTACGCCGCCCCGCCAGAGGTCCGGCAGCTCGCGAGCAACGGGCGCATCGAGGTTGTCGACGACGCGGACGAGGCCGACGCCACGCGCGGCGAGCTGCACACGCCAGCGCAGCCGGCCCGTGCGCGCGAGCGAGGCGGCTGGGAGCTCGGGCATCACCGGCGTTCGGGCGGGCACGTGCGCGACGATGCGCCCCTGGAGCAGGTCCGCGACCGGGATCGCTTCGCCCGCGCCGACCTCCCGAACACGCCGATCCGCATCCACCCTTTCGGGGTTTCGCGGTCCCGGCTCGAACAGGCGATCCGGACGATCGGGGTGAACGTCGAGATCGTGAACGACGTGCGCGACGCTGACGCCGTGATCACGCTGCGGACGTACTACCGGCGCAAGCCGCCGGCGCTGCGCGAGGCCGAAGAGCGCTCGCTGCCCATCTACGTGGTCAAGAGCAACACCGAGTTCCAGATGGAGCAGGTACTGCAGCAGTTCCGCGCCGGCGGCAGCGGCGAGCGGGCGGTGCGCCGCGACCCGATGGCCGACATCTTCCGCGAGACGGAAGACGCCATCGCGCGGGTCCTCGAAGAGGGGCGGCCGGTCGAGCTCGAACCGGCGAACAGCTATGTCCGGCGCGTCCAGCACCAGCTCGCGACGCGCTACAACCTGGCCACGAAGAGCTCGGGCAAGGAGCCGCAGCGGCGGGTGAAGATTCTCCCGTTCGGGCAGGCGGCGGCGTTCGACCGCAGCTAGCCGCCGCGGTTCGCGTACACTCGCTCGATGCAACGCCTCGAACCATCCCAGTACGACCGCGTGCGGCCGCTCGTGCCGTCACACCACGAAGCCGGGCACACGGCATTCGTCTGGGCCGTGCTCAACGGGGCGATGCCGGGCGATGTGTTCGCCGATGACCCCGCCAACCCGAAGTCGGCGATCGTGGCGAACGAGTGCGACTTCTGGTTCGCGCTGGGCGAACCGCGGGCCGACCTGGTCGCACGGATCGTGCCGGAGCTCCTCGCGATCATCCCCGAGCGCAACGCATCGGCGCTCTGGTGCACCGCACCGGGCTGGGACGCCGCGCTCGCGCCGCTCTTCCCCGAGGTGAGCCGCCGCAAGGAGTTCCACTACCGCCCCGATCTGGCAAGGGTGCGGGAAATGCCACTGCCCGACGGCCTGGAGCTGCGGCCGATGACAGCCGGGCTGGCCGCGCGCATCCGCCGGCAGCACCTGGACCCGTGGGTCACCGAGATCTACGGCGGCCCGGAGGGACTGGAGCGCCGGTCGTTCGGGTGGATGGCCGTCGACGGCAGCGGCGACCCGGTGAGCATGTGCATCGCCTGTGGAATCGGTGGCCCGGATGGCGCCGTCGAAGCCGAAATCGAAGTCGGCACCGACGACCGCTATCGGCGCCGCGATCTCGCGACGGCGGTCGCGCTCGCGTTCATCGCCGATTGCAAGGAACGCGGCCTCATACCGGCCTGGACGTGCGCCTCGGGGAACGAACCGTCCGCGCGGCTGGCGCGCCGCCTGGGCTTCGTCGAATTCCGCGAAGTCACCGGGTTCGAGCTCGACCGGGACATGCAGCTCGTGGATGGGAAGTGGGTGCGGCCGCGGCCGTAGCCAGCCGTGCTCGCCTATTCGAACAGCTGCTTCGCCGCGAACGAAAAGCCCCCGAGCGAGGTCAGGATGATCTCCTCCTCGCCGGTGTAGGTCCGGGGCGCGCCGTCTCCTTCGAACACCGTCACGGTTCGGCGCTCCGGCTCGACGAGGAGTCCGGCCTTCGTGCCCTGGTCGAGCAGGAATCGGAGCCGGGACTCCAGCTCCCGTGCGCTCTACCCCGGCGACCGCACTTCGGCTACGAGGTCCGGCGGCACGGCCTGTACCATGCGCCAATTGTACCGCGGCACGTCCCGCCTCGAACGCCTTAGTGCATATCGGAGCGGGTGCGCTCGGCCATTTGCTCGTTCGGCTCGTTCATGTCGGTGGGGTCATCGGCGATGGGGTACTCCGAGCTGCCGTTGCCGTTCTTCTGCATCTCGCTGCGGTAGGGGTTTTCCGCGCCGGTATGCGCTTCGCGCTCGTCGGGCATCTTCTCGTCGAGCTGTTCTTCGTCTTCGCCGCCTATCTGAAAGTCATCCACACCCATTTCGGCCATCCATTGCCTGGTCTCCTCCCGTTCGAGCTCCTCATCGAGCAGGCGAAAGGAGCCGCGCTGGAACGGACGGAGGTCTTCGTAGCTTTCGCCTGTGCCGTGGAGGGTGACGGTGCGGCCATCGGATTGCTGGATAGCGCGGAGCGGCACGAGCAGTTGGTTACCGTTTCGTTCGATGACCAGGCCGGTGGGGCGCCCGGTTTGCTGGTCTGCCGCGATGTGCTCAAGGCGGCCGATGTACTGGCCGTCCTCCGCGAGAACGCGAATGTGCGCTACTGCCATTTAGTCGCCCTCCCGAATCGCCCTCCGTCCGTAACCTCTACCCATCGTTACCTTCGTGGGTGACGGAGCGGGTCAAGCCCCGCAATGCGCCGCTTTCAGTTGCCTCGCAGGGCCTCCCGATGCGCGGATCCAGGCCGCCTGCCGATGATCCGGTCATGGCGAAGGCCGCGATGTTCCTGGTGGCACTCCTGCTCGCCGGTACCGCACGCTGTTATCGCAGCGACCCTGCGGCGACGATCGCCGGGCTGCCCATCGTGGGTGCAATAGTAAACCCGCCGCCAACGACCCCGGCCTACGTCGATACGATTGGCACGCCTGCGGCCAACCCGCTGCTCGAAACCGACCTCGCCACATGGTTCGACCCCGCCGCCGAAGACCCGTACGACGTCGCGCGTTGGCAGCAGATCCGGGCGTTCGTGGCGGCCATGGGCACGAAGGACGGCTTCGCCGAAGGGTGCAAGCAGGCGGCCACCGCCGCGGGAGCCGACCGTGCCGCGAAGCCGGAAATCGGGGCGCTCGGCTGCAGCGACGACGGCACGATCACGCAGTTGCAGCGCTTCGCCGTGCAGGAACTGGCGCTCGAGGCGGAAGTCGTGCTCTGGTACCGCGGCGTGCCCGGCGCGAGCGTCGGTGCGATTGAGTCGCGGCAGGCGGAGGTGCGGCTCGCCTGCTCGTACGATGTGGTCGCGCGGCAGGGGCCATCGAGCCCCTTCGCGCAGGCCTGCGCGCTCGCCCTCGGCACGGCCTACCGCGAGGGCGACGCACCCGCGACGCTCACGGCGCTCGGCGAGGCGTATCGGCTCACCGCCGGCGAGCTGGCGCGCCTGGACCCCACGATCGAGCAGGAACCCGGCTACTTCGAACCCGCCGCGAAGCAGTAGAGGCGGCACAGCCCCGGAGCGGTTGGCTATCATCGGACCATGGCTTCCCTGGTGCTCGGCGGTCTCGAAGTCGAAATTCCCCAACCGATCGCGATCCCCGGCGGGTCGTTTGTGATGGGCAGGGCCGACAGCCGGCCGGACGAAGCGCCGCCCCACCGCGTGACGGTACGGCCGTTCCGGGCAGCGGTGGCGCCGGTTTCGAACGCCGAGTACGCGGGGTACGTGCGGGCGGCCGGGACGCAACCCGCGCCGTTTCTCGGCGAGGAGCGCTTCGCCGCGCCCGACCTGCCGGTGGTCGGGATCAACTGGTTCGAGGCAGTGGCGTATTGCGAGTGGCTGCGCGAAACGACGGGCATCCCGTTCCGGCTGCCCACGGAGGCCGAGCGCGAGTGGGCTGCCCTCGGCGGGCGGCCGGGCGGCGACTGGCCGTGGCCCGGCGAGGAACACCCGGCCGCGGCGCTCATCACCGGGATCGATGGTCCGCACGTGCCTACCGCCGCATGCGCGAACGGGTACGGGCTGCGGTGCATGGCCGAGAACGTGCACGAGTGGTGCAGCGACTGGTACTCGCGCGACTACTACGCCGATTCGCCCGAAGAGGACCCGCGCGGGCCGGCCGAGGGCAGGCGGCGAGCCAGCCGCGGAGGCGCCTGGCGCCACCGCATCGTGGTCACGCGCATCAACGCCCGGTCGAGCCTCGACCCCTCGTTCCACTACAGCGACTACGGCTTCCGCGTGTACGCGGACGCGGAGTAGCACGTGCCACGGCTGCGTCCGAGCCGGGTCTGGTATCGTTCGCCGAAAACAGGGGGACGACGATGGAACGCGTGGATGACGGCGACCTTTCGATCCTGATGGGCGGACCGGCCGGCGCCTACGGCAATAATCTCTACCTGGTCATCGACCGGGCGAGCGGCGAGGCGGCGTTCATCGATGCCCCCGACGAGCCCGAAAAGAGCGTCGCGCTGGCGGAGGAGGCGGGCGCGCGGCCGACGGCGATCCTGCTCACCCACTCGCACTTCGACCACACCGGCAGCATCGATGCCCTGAAGGCGCGGTACGGCCTGCGCCTCTACGCCGACGCGGCCGAGCCCTGGCTCAAGGAGGGCCAGCTCGACGAGCCGGTGAGCCACGGCCAGGAGATTACGGTCGGGAACCTCACGCTGCGGGCGCTCAGCGTGCCGGGCCACACCCCGGGGAGCACAACGTACGTCATCGGGAAGCACGCGTTCGTGGGCGACACGCTCTTCCCCGGCGGCCCCGGCCGCACGCAGTCGCCGGCGGACCTGCAGCAGGAGATCGCCTCCATCCGCGAGAAGCTGTACAGGCTGCCCTACGACACGCGCATCTACCCGGGGCACGGCCCCACGACGACCATCGGCGCGAGCAAGAACGAGTACGAGGCCTTCGCGGCCCGCGAACACCCGGCCGACCTCCACGGTGACGTGCTCTGGGCGGAGTCGTAACAGCGGAGGGCCCGTCCGGGCGGGTTACTGCTCGAATTCGGCCCGGACCTTCGCGTCCTTCTCGCGGACCATGTCGGCGAGCTGCGCCTGGAACGCCTCCATCTTGGCGCGCAGTGCGGGGTCCGATGCGCCGAGGATGCGGACGGCGAGCAGCCCTGCGTTCCGGGCGCCGCCGATGGCCATGGTCGCGACCGGGACGCCGGCGGGCATCTGCACGATGGAGAGCAGCGAATCGAGGCCGGCGGTGTGCTGCAGCGGCACGGGCACGCCGATGACCGGCAGTGGCGTGGCAGCTGCGACCATCCCGGGCAGGTGGGCGGCGCCCCCTGCTCCCGCGATGATCACCTTCAGCCCCCGGCCGGCCGCCGAGTGCGCGTATTCGAGCATCGCATCGGGGGTGCGGTGCGCCGAGACGACCCGCACCTCGCACGGCACGCCAAACTCGGCCAGCGCTTCCTGCGCAGCGCGCATGACGGACAGGTCCGAATCGCTGCCCATGATGATGCCGACCAGCGGTGCGGCGCTCATCGCGCGGCCTCCGGGAGGCCGGTAAGCAGCGCGGCCGCCTGCAGCGCGCGCTCCCGGACGGTGCGGGGGTCATCGCCGAGGGCGGTCACGTGCCCGAGCTTGCGGCCGGCGCGCGGCCCCTTGCCGTAGAGGTGCACGTGCACCCCGGGTACCTCCAACGCCCGCGGCAGCAGCTCGCGCGGGTCTTGGTCCGAGGCGCCGACGACGTTGACGGTGACCACCGCCGGGGCGGTGAGCGACGTATCGCCGAGCGGCCAGTCGAGCACGGCGCGCAGGTGGTTTTCGAACTGCGACGTGACGGTACCCTCGATGCTGTAGTGGCCCGAATTATGCGGCCGGGCGGCCACTTCGTTCAGCACGAGCTGCCCGCCGGTCAGGAAGAGCTCGATGGCGAAGACGCCGATGACTCCAGTCGCCTCGGCGATCCGCCGGGCGAGCGCGTCGATGCGTTCGCGCAGGTCGTTGGCAAGCGGCGCGGGGGCGAGCACCTCGCGGCACATGCCATCGACCTGCACCGTCTCGACCGCGGGGTACACCGCCAGTTCGCCGCCGGGCCGCCGTGCGACCAGCACCGCCAGCTCGCGGTCGATGGGGACGAACGCCTCGGCGAGGAACTCGCGGCCGGTGGCAAAGAGATCGGCGGCCTCGCCGGGCTCGCCGAACACCCAGACCCCGCGGCCGTCGTAGCCACCGGCGATCGCCTTGACCACGACCGGCCATCCGAGCTCATCGCCGAACATGGCGAGCTCGTGGAGCGACACGACTCGCCGGTTCACAGGCACCGGCAGGCCGAGCGACCCCAGCACCTCGCGCTGGTACGCCTTGTCCTGGGCGAAGCGGAGCGCACTGGCGCCCGGCCGCAGCACGTGTCCCTCCGCCTCGAGGGCGGCGAGGTGCGCCGGCGGCACGAGCTCGTGGTCGAAGGTAAGCACATCACAGCCCGCCGCGAAGGCGCGCAGGTCGCCGAGCGATTCGTGCGAGCCGATGACCGTACCGGCGCCGATGAGCGCCGCGCTGTCGTCCGGCCGTTCGGCGAGCACGCGAAGGGTAATCCCGAGCGGGATGGCCGCCTGGTAGGTCATGCGCGCGAGCTGGCCGCCGCCGACCATCCCGGCGACGGCCGTCACTGCTGCACCCCGCGCGTCATTCGCCTTTCGCGAGCATGAGGAGCGCACCGACCGGGAACTGGCCGTTCGTATGGCGCATCGGGCGGTCGGGATGCACCTGGTACTGGTTTCTCCGCCCAACTCGCGTGCGCGAGATGTAGCCCTCCTCGACGAGGTCGGCGACGAGCCGTTGCGCAGCACGTTCGGTTATCCCCACTGCGGCGGCCACATCCTTGAGACGGACGCCCGGGTCGCGGGCAATGCAGATAAGTACATGCGCGTGGTTGGTGAGGAAAGTCCATCCTTCCATTAGCGTATCGCCCCCACTGGCTACGGGAATCCCGAGCGCGCATTCTGTGATCTCCAACTGACGATTTGTACGTCGTACTTCACAGAAGGCCGCCCGGATGTGAATGCTGTTCGGGGCGGAGGGCCGTTGCCCTCGCGCGGGAGCCGGCATTAACTGGAGTGCTGCAGGCCAGCCATGCCCGAAACCACGACCATCCCCGAGATTGATATTGACCGGCTGCAGAAGCTGGTGCCGCCCTGGCGCGTCGTGCTGCACAACGACGACCACAACACGATGGACCACGTGGTGCGTTCGTTGCTCCGGTGCGTGCCGTCGCTCACCCCCGAAGAGGCGGTCGCGATCATGTTCACCGCCCACGAACACGGCGAAGCGACGGTCATCGAATGCCCGAAGGAGGCGGCGGAGCACTACCGCGACCGGCTGGAGAGTTGCGGCCTAACCTCCACCATCGAGCCCGCCTGAGGCAACCGGGTCGGGCAGGCGGGCGAGCCAGCGGCTCACCTCGCGCGGGCTGCGCAGCTGCACGACGGTCGCCTGGTGGGGAATGGTGCGCAGGGCCTTGCCCGTGTTCCGCGTGGTTCGCCGCCACGCCGTGAGGCCCCAGAGCAGCATGGAATCCTTCGAAAACAACATCCGCCACTCTTCGCGGTTGCCGTTCCAGAGCTCGCGGCCGGTGGCCGCGCGGCGAACGGTGCGCCAGGCAAGCCGCGGGTACACCACCAGGAACGGCAGCCGCAGCCAGACGACCGTGTCGGCGTGGGGCAGGATGAGGTCGCGGACGATGGAGTAGTTGCCATCGAACACCCACCCGCCGGGGTGGGCAGCGAGCAGCTCGCGCACCCGCTCCCGGAAGGTTTCGCGGTCGAGGTCCTGCCAGTTCGGGCCGTGGTAGACGGCGTCGAGCTCGATGACGGGCAGCCCGAGCCGCCGCCCGATCTCGCGCGAGATGGTGGACTTACCGGAGCCCGAAGGGCCGTAGACGGCCACCCGGCGGCCGGGGCGGTGCGCGAGGTTTCGGTCAGCCATGCCACCGGTACAACGCCCGGTCTCCCGCGCGAGTTACCACCACCCGACCTTGTAGTTCCAGCCCTTGATTTCGCGGCCCTTCGGCCCGGCCTCCTTGAGGCGAATCAGGTGCTTGCGGCAAAGCTGGACGGTGAGCCGCTCGCGCTCCTCGCCGCGCCACTTCAACACGGCGGTCTCTTCGTACGGCGGCTCCATACAGAGCAGGCATCGTGGGCGTGCCATCAGCGGGCCTCTTCCGGGAAATCGAGGACGAAGCCCCATTCGGGGCTCCGCCAGGGGTCGTCGGCGTAGCGGAAACGGTTGTTGCGAAAGCCCATGCGCCGGTAGAGCCGGTGCGCATCGACGAAGTTCGTGTCGCTGTAGAGCACCACGCGCCGGGCGCCGCGGGCGCGGGTTTCGCGCAGCACCCACTCCACGAGCCACTGGCCGATACCGCCTCGCCGCGCTTCGGCGAGCACGTAGAGCCGCTTGAGCTCGAACACCCCGCCGCCGAGGTCGGCGAAGCCGGTACAGCCGACCACGCGGCCCTCCGCGTCCTCCGCGACGGCGAAGGCGCCGGGCGCGAAGTAGACGTGGGGTTCCTGGACGTCGCGGTCGTAGCCATCGACCTGGAACTCGAAGCCGTACTCCCGGAACACCGTCGCGATGACGTTCCAGGGGCCACCGGCGTGACGCGCATGGTCGTAGGGGACGATGCGCGTCGTACCCGGGGCGACGTGTGAGGCGGAGGGCTCGGTCGTGACCATCGGGACCTCGTCCCTCAAACGTAGCAGAGCGCAGGCCCACGTTCGAAAGCGCGCCGGGTGGCCGCGCACGGCGCCGCTCCGGGTTAAGGCACGGGACAGATCAGCTTCGCCGGCCCCGGCTGCAATCCGTCATTGGTCTCTGGCGGCAGAGTACACGCTGTGCCTACCATTAATCTCTCGCGAACGATCTCGCTTCGCGCTTTCCCCCGGAGGACGCATGGCCGGACGGCTCCAATACAAGTACCTGGTCGCGATCGTGTTCATTTTCGGGCTCTTCATGGACCTGATGGACACGACCATCGTCAACGTCGCCGTTCCGAAGCTCACCGAGGACTTCCACACGACGACCACTGCGGTCGAATGGACCGTCACGGGGTACCTGCTCAGCCTGGCGGTCTTCATTCCCGCGGCCGGGTACCTCTCCGACCGGTTCGGCACGAAGCGGGCGTTCCTCACGGCGATGGCGATCTTCATCACTGCGTCGGCGATGTGCGGCCTCGCCCAGAGCCTCCATCAGCTCGTGTTCTTCCGCGTCCTCCAGGGCGTCGGTGGCGGGATGATGACGCCCGTCGGCACGGCCATGCTCTCGCGCGAGTTCCCGGGCGCCGAGCGGGCGAAAGCGTCGGCCATCATGTCGGTGCCGGTGGTGTTCGCGCCGACGCTGGGGCCGGTGATCGGCGGCTACCTGATCGAGTACATCTCGTGGCGCTGGATCTTCTACATCAACCTGCCGATCGGCATCACGGGGTTCATCTTCGCCCTCCGCGTGCTGCGGGAGCATAAGGAACCCTACGCGCGCGAAGGCTTCGATTTCGTGGGGCTCGTGCTCGGCGGCGTTGGTGCGGCTTCGTTGCTCTACGCGCTCTCCATCGCCTCGCACGACGGCTGGACGAGCCAGCCGGTGCTCACGTGGGGGCTCATCGGCCTCGCGCTCATCGCTGCATTCGTGGTGGTCGAACTGCGGGCGCACCCGCCAATCATCGACCTCACGCTGCTCAAGCGGCCGTTCTTCCTGCTGGGGAACCTGATGGTGCTGCCGGCGTTCGGGGTGTTCGCCGGGTTCCTGTTCATGCTCACGCTGTTCCTGCAGGAGTTCCAGGGGCGGTCACCGCTGGAGGCGGGCCTCATCCAGGCGCCGAGCTCCCTCGGGACGGCCATTTCGCTGCCGCTCGCCAGCCGGCTCTACCCGCGGCTCGGCCCGCAGCGGATGCTCCTCATCGGGTTCAGCCTCGCCGCCCTCACGTTCACCCCGTTCCTCAGGCTGCACGCCGATACGGGCGCACCCTACATCATCATGGCCCTGTTCTTCCGTGGGCTGCCGTTCGCCTTCGCGATGGTAGCCGCGCAGACGATCATCTTCGGGCCCATTGAGAACGCGAAGCAGGGCCCCGCATCGTCGCTGTACAACACGCTACGGCAGGTGAGCGCCTCGTTCGGCGTGGCGCTCATCGCGACCGTGCTCATCAACCGCACGCAGGCCCACGAGCACGCGGCGATGGCTCACCAGCACCTGACCGGCGCGATCCCACCCAACATCGCCCGCCACGCGGCGGAGCTGGGCTACCACGACGCGTTCCTCGTGTGCATCGGGTTCATGATCCTGCCGCTGCTGCTCAGCCTCTTCGTGAACGACCGCAAGACGAACGATGCGCTCGCGGCACGGGTGCGGATGGGCGAGACGACCGGGGGCCACGCAGCCGCCGAAGCCTGACCTCAGGGCAGCGTGAAGGTGGCGGCGCTGTCGTTCCAGTGGTAGAGCGTCGCCCACTCGGGGCCGGGCGCGAAGATGCCGATCTTGGCGATGTACGTGCCCGGCTTCGTGCCTGCGGGCGGCGTCCAGGTGATGGTGAAGCTGCGCTGCTGGTTCGCCGAAAACGGCTCCTGGTCGAACCACTGCTGGTTCACGCGGACGCCGTTCGCCGCGTAGAGCTCGAAGTCGACCACGTACTTCCCGGGCAGGGCGGTCCGCACGCTGGCGGTCACAGTCACCTTGCCGTTCGCGACCGTGGCTGTCGCCGCCGTGGCGAACTCCTGCTGGCCCACGGGCATGGCGCCGTCGCGCGCGAGGAGCGGCACGTACCGGGTGTACGCCTCCACGGTCGCGGGCAGCACGACCGACGTCTCATGGGAGCCGTCGCTTTCGGCGAAGGTCTGCTGCGCGGCTGCCAGCAGGCAGCCGCCAACCGTCGCGAGCGCGAGCCACTTGCCCGTCGTGGAGGCGAGCTCCCTGAAGGTACGCCGATGCTGAGGGGCGCGTTCCGGTCCCACATCCTGAGAATCGACCGTTCGCGAATCGCGCTGAAGCGCGGGAAGGCCCGTCGGGGCATCGCCTTAACCGGACCTAACGCTCTTCACACAGGCGCAGCGCCTAGAGCGAAGCGGCCGCACGCAAACGGGGAGGCGAAACGCCTCCCCGCTGCTCGTTGCGAACCCTTGTGGGCCTACGCGGTGACCGCTTCCTTCTCGGAGAAGAACTTCGCCTGGACTTCCTCGGAGAGCGGCAGGTTGAGCACCTTCGCGCGCTGAAGCTGTTCCCAGTAGTACCGGTAGGTCGCGCGGTCGTGGAGGTTACCGTCGTGCTGGATGGGCCCCCAGTCGGCGTCGTACGCCTTCAGGAGGATGGCCTCCGCCTCCTCGACCTCGGGCATGGCGGGCGCCATGGCGCGCGTGATGGGCTCGATCTGCGCCGGGTAGATGGACCACTGGCGCAGGAAGCCGAACTCCTCGCGGGCGCGCCGGGCGTCGTTGTAGATGAACTCCTGGTCCTTCAGTTCGAGCGTCACGTTGTGCGCAGGCACGACGCCGCTCGCCAGCGCCGCGGCGACGACCTCTGCCTTCGCGCGGTGCAGCAGGGCGTGCTCGAACTGGCCCGGCGAGCGCATGTTCGAAGAGGCGATCGCGCCGTGGTGCGCCGACACGAAGTCCATCAGGCCGAAGTCGAGCACCTCGATGTTGGGCAGCTCGGCGATCTGCCAGACCTCGCGCAGGGCGCCGTGCGTCTCGATGAGCGCGTGGATCGGGATCTCGCGCTTGATGCCGGCCTGCGCCGTAACGTTGCGGATGTAGTCGATCATCTCCGCGAGCTGGGCGGCGCGAGTCGTCTTCGGAACGGTGATGTAGGCGATCCGCTCGCCCGCGCCGCGGACGATGATGTCGACGTCCTGGCGCCAGTGCTCGTTCGTGTAGTCGTGGATGCGGACGCCGGACTGGTTGTGGACGTTGCCCTCGCTGTTCTGCATGCGCACGACCATTTCGGCGTGCTCGCGCTCACGGCCGGTGGGCGCGCCGTCCTCGCAGTCCATCGTGATATCGAAGATGCCGTTGAGCTTCTGCTGCAGTTCGAGCGCCTTGGCGATGCGCTCCTCGGTGCCGGCGAAGTGTTCGCAGGTGGCGATGATAGGGAAGGGCTTTTCGCCCTCGAAGAGCGCTTCGTTGGGGTGACGCGGCATAGCAGTGTTCCTTGCTGGGATTCGCGCCGGGCGGCGCACGAGTGTTGCCCAGTATCCCCCGGAAGGGCGCCCCTTCGCTACCCGAACGCGGCGAATCAGGCCGCTTTCAGCTGCGACTGGCCGCCGGAGGCTGCGCTGCTCAGGAGGTCGGCGATGAGCGCCTGGAGCCGCGCCGTCTCCTCGCCGAGGCCGCGGATGAACGCATCGGGGTCGCTGCCGTGCGCGTGGTACGTGCGCGCCAGCGCCTCCGCGTACGCCGAAACGAGCGAGAGTGCCGGGGCATCGCCGCGGGCGGCGGCGTAGGCGAAGCTTGCCATCGCCTCCACCGGGGCGCGCAGCTCGGCGGCGATGCGGCCGAGCTCCTGCTGGACCCGGCGCCGCGCGGTGGTGTCGCGGCTGAGGAGCACGGTGCCGTTGTAGTTGCCGTAGCCGTCGTTGATGACCTCGATCTGCGTTTCGAGCCACACCCAGTGGCCATCGCGGTGCGCGGCGCGAATCTCGACCGTCACGGGCTCCAACGAGGCCGTCGCCATCATCTCCATCACCATCGGGCGGTCGTCGGGGTGCACGAGCGACTGGGCGGGGAGCCCGAGCAGCTCGAGCGGCCGGTACCCGAGGACGTCAGCGTGGGCGTTGTTCACGAAGAGGAAGCGGCCGGCCGGGCCGGTCAGGGCGAGCAGGTCCTGGGTGTTGGCGGTGATGTCGCCGAGGCGCCGGTCGCCCTCGCGGAGCGCTTCCGCCGCCCGGGACCGGGCGGTGATATCGAGGCAGCTGCCGAGCGTCGCGCGGAGGCCATGCCCGCGGAGCGGCGTGACGTTCTCCGCGAGCGTCCGCACCCTGCCGCTGCGCGTGCGGATACGGTAGTCGTACTGCACCCAGCGGTCGCCGGCGATGACGCGCGCGGCCTGGCGCCGCAGCTGGCGGCGGTCTTCGGGCAGCACGAGGTCCATCGCTCGCATGCCGAGCAGTTCGGCGGCCGAGTACCCGGTGATGTGTTCGAAGCGCGGGTTCACGTACGCGAAGTGTCCGTCGCGGATGATGTAGATCCCGACCGGCGCGTCGCGTTTCGCCCACGGCGGACGCGATGGGTCATCGGGGGCGGTCAGCTCGGGCGAGGCGGCGAGCACGCGCGGCGCGCCGGGACCGATCGCGTGGCAGCGCAGCTGCGCGCGGATCCAGCCGCCCTCTGCGCTGCGGAAGCGGAGTGCCAGGTCGCGGGGCGGCTGGCCCGTCCGCAGGCCGCTGAGGAGCGTGATGTCGTCCGGATGGAGGCGCGGCGGCAGGTCGCCGGTGGGCGGCAGGCCCAGCAGCGCCCGCAGGGCGCCGTTCGCGTAGCGCGTGCGGCCATCCGGGCCGAGCACGCACAGAAGGTCCCTGGCGGAGGCGTCCGTCACCGGTGCACTCTCGCCCGCTCGTCCCGCTGCAGGAGAGGCCACGGGTTGTGCGATGAGGCCGTAGTCCCGAGGAGCCACGCTCCCTCCGCTGGCGCAAATACGCGCCGGGGAACACCCGATTCTTCCCCTGATCTGTTCAACGGCAGCGTGGCCGCCCGCCAATAGAGGATCGAAATGCCGCTAATCGTCGTCGAGGGTGTCATTGGCCGACCAGGGCCGCAGGTCGAGCCGATCGAGCACGCGCCAGCCGTAGGCGAGCCAGAGGGCGCCGAAGCCGATGGTGTAGCCGATCGCGGCCCCGGGCGAGGCGGCGTCGTCGTTCACGGTGATCCGCTCGAGGATCTCGCTGATGGCGTTGCCCAGGAAGATGAGCGCGAAGATGCCGGCGCCAATCGCAACCACGACTTCGACCGCCGTTTCCACGCCCTGGTCGAGGAGGTGGGCGTTGACGGCCCGGGCGCGAAGTGCCACGTGGACGAGCGCGAGGGCCGCGCCAACGCCGATGAACCCGAGCCCCTGGGCGAGGTCAGCGTCGCGGCGGGCCTCGAAATCCCCATCTGCGGCCGGGTTCGGCAGCGGCGAGAAGATGTCGCTGGTCGCAGGCCCGTACGCGTAGCCCTCGTCGATGCGAGCGGTGACCGACGTGACGAGCGCCGCGACGCCGGCCGCGAACAGGATCGCCGACGCCGCCAGCATGATGGCGGTGTACGCGGTCAGGCCGCTGATGAGGTCGAGCGGCTGGCGGCGCTGGACCGCACCATGACGAACGCGAACGCAAGGACGGCCAGCGCAAGGAAGACGCTCAAGAGGTTGACGACGAACACACCAAATACCACGCTCATGCGCGCACTATACACGTCTTGTCATCTCGGACGGCGAACGTCAGCGGGGCTCATGCGCTCCCGAGGTCGAGCGGCGCTTTCACTTCGAGACCGTGTTCGGTGGCCCGGGCGACCGTGAGGTTCGTGACGGCGAGTTCCCACGCAAGCGGGCGGCGCGCGCACCACACGAGCACCGCCGGCAGCAGGCCGGGCGCCAGGTTCTGCTGGGCGAGCGTGATGTGCGGCACCCAGGCGTCCGGAGCGTAGTAGGGCTGGCTCGCCACGCCCCGTTCGGCGAGCGCGGCGTGGATCGCCTCGTGCAGACGCGAAAGACGGGCATCGCGCACGACCCGCCACGTAGACGACCGGTTCTTCGCAGCCGAACACGCCAAGGCCCGCCGTGCGCACCAGGAACGGGCCCTGCCCGGCGGCCAGCGGCCCGATCGCGGCTTCGAACACCCCTTGCGGGTATTCGCCGTCGGCGAGGTCGAACGTGAGGTGCGGTTCGGCGCCGGGGAAGTCGGGCGCAAGCCCGGACTCGCGTTCCAGGTCGCGCCAGATTTCGCGGAACCGCTGGGCGTCACGCCCTTCGAAGATGGTTGCGATGCCTTCCACGTGACCCCCTGTCCGCCGCGAGGATGGTAGCGCGGGGCGGCAGCGCTTGCGGAACACCCTCGCCGCGCGGGAAGATTGTGCTCCCAAGCACAATCGATCGGCGCGCGAGCGCCGGGAGGCGCAGGTGGCCGTCGTTGTCGTGACCTCTTCGACCCCGGGAGCGGGAAAGACGGGCGTGGCGGCCGCGATCGCCCGCCACTACGCCTACCTCGGCCGCCCCGTGAAGCTCGCCCGGCTCGAAGGCGCCGATGGTGACCCCGCGGCCGATGCGGCCTACTTCGCCAGTCTCCCGTTCGCGCCCGGGAGCAGCGCCGGCACGCTGGCCGCCGGCGACGTGCGCGACCCGGGCGGCCAGGAGCTGCTCGTCGTCGAAGCCGACACCGAAGCCGCCGCGAAGATCGCGGATGCCACGGTCGTGTTCGTCGCCCGCGACGAGCGGCCGAAGTCCGCCCCGGAGGGGATTACCCCCGCCGCGGTCATCGTCACCGACGTGGCCCCGGCGCTGGCCGGCGAGCCGCAGCAGGCCGAGGGCCAGCCGCTCATCATCGAGCTGCCGGAGGACCGGGTGCTCGCCGGGTTCTCGGTGGCCGAAGCGAAGGCCATGCTCAACGCCGATGTGCTGGTCGAAGGCGACGACGAGGACGTCACCTGCGACGAGCTGGTCATCGCCCCGATCGCGTCGGACGCGGGGCAGCCCTACTTCACGCGCTTCGGCTCCGAGGCGGTGGTGGTGCGCTTCGACAAGACCGACCAGCATCTCGCGGCGATGCGCGCCGACCCCGCTGTGCTCATCCTGACCGGCGGCCGCCGTCCCTCGGACTACACGTTCGATGCGGCCGGCGCGAAGGGCATCACCGTGCTGCTTTCGCGGACCGACACCGAGAACACGGTCATCGCACTCGAAGGGATCTTCGACCAGACGCGGTTCCAGGGCGAACGGAAGCTCGACCGCATGGTGGAACTGCTCGAAGAAACGCCGCTCTTCCACACGCTCGAGCTCTAGCACCGTACCGTTCTCCGCCCGAGGTGTGTCCGGTGGCGAACATTCGTCCGGGCGGTATATGGGACCGCAATGTCTGCCGTTCGCTCCTTGATAAAGTGGGCGGGTTTCGGCCACCGGTGCTCCAGTCGATGCGAGTATCCTATGGATCCATTCGCGCAGGCAGAGAGCAGAGGTGGGAGGCGTTTCGGTGCAGGTGGAAGTGATCGAATTCGAGTTGACGTGCCCGCGTCACGGCCGGGAGCTGATGGTGGTGCCCGTGCGGTTTCCGCGGCCGCAGGGCTGCCGTCACTGCTTCGCGCCGCTCACCTCCCGGCGCGAAATCCGGCGCTTCATGATGGAAACGCCGGTCCCCGACACGGTCCCGTCCGAGGCGTGGATCGGGTAGCCCCCCGGCGCCGGTTGCGGCCGCTTCGCGCACGCCGGCCCGGCCGATCTTTCGGTTCCGATCTATAGCCCTGTTGACACTTGTCTATCGTCCTCGCAGCGCAGGATGCGGGCGGGTTCGCGCCCGAAGGACGCTCGATTGCGCGGGGCGCGCGAATTTGGTTGCATGGGGACAAACCTCTACTTCCACCCGGAGATCTGCTCGACTTGGAAAGTTTGGAAGGTATTCAACGGCGGGCACGGCACACCTGGCCGCTGCTCCTGACCCTGCTCGCGCTCGTCGCGATCATCGCTGCAGCCTGCGGCGGCGACGATGACGACGACGACACCAATGGCGACACCACACCCGAAACTACGGCCACCCAGGCTTCCGGCGACACCGCCACCCCGGAGGCGCACACGCAGTACCCCGTGAAGGTCACCGACCTCCTTGGCCGCGAGGTGGAGATCAAGGCGAAGCCCGAATCCGTGGTCGCGATTAGCCCGACTGCGGTCGAGTACGTGTACGCGGTGGGCGGCAAGGTCGTCGGCCGCGTCTCGTCCGCCGACGACCCGCCCGAGGCGCAGCAGGCGAAGGACGTCGGCACCGCCTACCAGCCGAGCTTCGAGACGATCCTTTCGCTCAAGCCCGACCTCGTCATCGCCGACTCCGTGATTCACGCGGGCAACGAGTACCGCCAGCCGCTCGACCAGCTCGGCGTGCCGGTCGTCTACGCCGGCGCCGAAAGCTACGACCAGGTGCTCGAGGGCCTGAAGCTCGTGGGCACCATTTTCGATGCCCAGGCGAAGGCCGACGAGGTTATCGCGAACGTCGAACAGGCGCGCGATGAGGCGAAGCTCGCTGTTTCGAAGAACAAGGTGACGGCGGTCGCGATGATTGCCGGCCGCGACCAGACGCTTTACGCCGCGAAGGACAACAGCTACGTCGGCGACATCCTGAAGCAGGCGGGCATCGAAAACCCGGCCGCGAGCCAGCCGGACGCGGGCCCCTTCCCGGGCTACAGCACGCTCGCTCCCGAAAAGCTCATCGAATACAACCCCGACATCATCTTCACCATCACGCCCGGGCCGCCGGAAGTGCCGCGCCTGAGCACGCTCGTGCCGCAGA
>JBLNCO010000344.1:0-9504 GCA_050260715.1 Hyphomicrobiales bacterium
CCGGCACGCCTCGCGGACACATCTCCCCCATGCACCTCCCCGGGTCAGTGCCGCGACCGATAGGGAGCGCATGGAGTCCACCCTCGCCGCTCCCTCCCGCGTTGCCCGGCCCGCCCGGCACGCCTCCCGGGACACATCTCCCCCCATGCACCGCCCCGGGTCAGTGCCGCGACCGAGAGGGAGCGCACGGCGTCACCCCCTCGCCGCTCCCTCCCGCGTTGCCCGGAGCCCACCCGGCACGCCTCGCGGACACATCTCCCCCATGCACCTCCCCGGGTCAGTGCCGCGACCGATAGGGAGCGCATGGAGTCCACCCTCGCCGCTCCCTCCCGCGTTGCCCGGCCGCCCGCCGCCTGCCGCACACCCGGCCGCGTCCCTTATTCATTCGTCTCTAACACGGGAATTGGTATAATAGCGTTAGCGGTATCCCTCGCCGCATCCCTCCCCGGAGTCCCTATGACCTCAATCGAGCCCACTCGCAACATCCGCCCCGTTGGCATCGAAAACGAGATGCGCACCAGCTACCTCGATTACGCCATGAGCGTGATCGTGGCACGTGCCCTCCCCGATGTCCGTGACGGCCTGAAGCCCGTTCAGCGGCGGATCGTCTGGGGCATGTTCGAAGGTGGCGCTCGCGCAGGGACCGGGTACCGGAAGTCGGCCGGCATCGTCGGCGACGTCATGGGCCGCTACCACCCCCACGGCGACGGCCCCGTCTACGAAGCGCTCGTGCGCATGGCCCAGGACTTCTCCATGCGCTACCCGCTCGTGGATGGCCAGGGCAACTTCGGCAGCGTCGATGGCGACCCGCCCGCGGCCATGCGCTACACCGAAGCGCGCATGGCGCCCATCGCCGAAGAGCTCGTCGCCGATATCGACCAGAACACGGTCGACTTCGAACCCAACTACGACGGCCGCTTCCAGCAGCCGATGCCCCTCCCGGCGCGCATCCCGAACCTGCTGCTGAACGGTTCCGCCGGTATCGCCGTCGGCATGGCGACCAATATCCCGCCCCACCACCTCGGCGAAATCGCCGACGCGGTCGCCATCCTCATCGATAACCCCGAAGCCACGCTCGATGACCTGCTCGAAGTCGTGAAGGGCCCCGATTTCCCGACGGCGGGCGTTGCGCTCGTCGGCAAGAACCGCGAGCAGGTCCGCCTCGCCTATGGCGAAGGCCACGGCCGCGTGACGATGCACGCCCGCACCTCCATCGAAGAGAGCTCGCGCGGACGCACGCAAATCATCGTCACCGAGCTGCCCTACCAGGTGAACAAGGCAGCGCTCATCGAGAAGATCGCCGATCTCGTCCGCGACCGGAAGATCGAGGGCATCGCCGACCTCCGCGACGAGTCCGACCGCACCGGCATGCGCATCGTCATCGAACTTAAGCGCGAAGGTTCGGCCGCGCAGGTCCGGAACCTCCTCTACAAGCACACCGCGATGCGCACCACCTTCGCCATCAACATGATGACGATCGTCGACGGTGCGCCGCGGCGCGTCGGCCTCAAGCGCGCGCTCGTGCTCTGGATCGACCATCGCCGCGAAGTCATTCGCCGGCGCAGCGAATTCCAGCTGGAAAAGGCCCGGGACCGGGCGCACGTCCTCGAAGGGCTCATCAAGGCTATCGACCTGCTCGATATGGTCATCGCGACCATCCGTGGGGCCGAATCTGCCAACGCCGCCCTCGAACTGCTGCAGGGCCAGCAGCCGCTGCCCGAATCGGTCGTCACGCTCCTGCGCGATCGCCGCATCCGCGTGCCGAACCAAAACCCCTTCTCGTTCAGCGAGGTGCAGGGCCGGGCTATCCTCGACATGCAGCTTCGCCGCCTCGCCGCCCTCGAACGGCAGGCCCTGCAGGACGAGTACCAGGAAGTCGTCGAGAAGATCGCCTACCTCGAAGACCTGCTCGCCAATCCGCGCAAGATCGACTTCCTCATCAAGGACGACATCCTCGAGCTCAAGAAGAAGTACGGCGACGAGCGCCGCACCGAAATCGTCGAAGCCGACCCCGAGGACTTCCGCGAAGAGGACCTCATCGCCCACCAGGAAAGCGTCCTCACGCTGAGCATCCGCAACTACATCAAGCGGATGCCGCTCGAGGAGTTCCGCGCCCAGCGCCGTGGCGGTGTCGGCCGGCGCGGCGCCACCATCCGCGAAGAAGACGCGGTGATGAAGCTCGTTGTCTGCGACACGCACGACAACCTGCTCTTCTTCACCGACCGCGGGAAGGTCTACCACCTCCGCGCCTTCGACGTGCCCGATACGAAGAAGCAGGCGAAGGGCCTTCCGATCGTGAACCTCATCGAGATGGAGACCGGCGAACGCGTCACGACGATCCTTCCCGTGCGTGACTACGACCGGGACTTCATCCTCCTCGCCACGCGCAACGGCATCATCAAGAAGACGAAGCTACACGAGTTCGCCGAGGTTCGCCGCAACGGCAAGATCGCCATGCGCCTCGACGATGGCGACCAGCTCATCGCCGCGCGCATGGCCACGAACGAATCGCACGTGCTGCTCGTTTCGAGCGAGGGCCAGGCGATCCGCTTCAAAATCGACGACCTTCGCGATGCCAGCCGCACGAGTGGTGGCGTTCGCGGCATCCGCCTCACGAACGGCGGCTACGTCGTGGGCGTCGAGACCATTGACGATGGCGAGCAGCTGCTCATCATCTCGGAGCGCGGCTACGGCAAGCGCACGCTTATCGACCGCCCCGATGGCACACACGAATACCCCGTGCACGGGCGTGGCGGCCAGGGCGTCAAGACGCTGAACATCACCGACAAGACCGGCCCGGTGGCCGCCTGCCGCATGGTCAAGGAAGGCCAGGAACTGCTCCTCGTCTCGCGCGATGGCATCGTCATGCGCACGAAGGTCGACTCCATCAGCCTGCTCGGGCGCAACACGCAGGGCGTCACGGTCATGAAGGTGAGCCCCGAGGACCAGGTCGCCAGCATCGCGGCGTTCACCATGCAGGACGAGCCGCGCCGCCGCTCGCGGGCACAGGCGCTCGACGGCGATGATGCGATCTCGCCGAACGGCTCCGCCAACGGCCTCTCGCCGAACGGCCAGGGCCGCCTCGACCTCGACGGCGACGCCGACGAGTACGAGGACTCCGGCGACGACGACACCGACGCCGAGGAGTAACGCTCCTCGAACAGGCGAAACCGGAAGGCCCCGCACACGCGGGGCCTTCCGGTTTCGCTCGCGATTGGTCGCAGCTAGGGGTCCCTCGCCAGCCCCGGGGCATAGATCGTGTAGCTCGACGGTTTCGGCGTCGGCACCGAAGTGGTTGGCGTGGCCACGGGCGTCGAGGTTGGTGTGGGTGTGGGTGTGTTGGTCCGCGTTGGCGTCGCCGTGGGGGCCGGCGCGAGGCGGTATCCGGTGAGGTCGACCGTGGAAACCGTGCAGCCGTACGGCACGCAGTACGAAGACAGCGCCCGGAGGTGATTCGGATTGAACCGCACCGCCTGGTTGCTCAGGAGCGACTCGGTGGAGAACACCCCCACGGCGAAGACTTCATCGCGGCGCGTGTTGACGGTGTAGATTGGCGATCCGCTCTGGCCCGGGTACGCGTCCATCTGGGAGTAGATGAGCGCGGGATCCACGTAATACGCGAAGGCCGCCGTGAACCACATGGACCCGAGCGGTTTGTCGCCCGGATAGCCTGCTGTCGCGATCACGGTGTCAAGGTCGTAGAAGTAGTCGTCCGAGACGGCGGCCACCGTGAGGTACGGCGCGGCAAAGTTCGAGAACGGTGCATCATCGAGGTGGATCAGCGCGAAATCGAACTCCGGCCCGGCGTTCTCTCCCCACCCAACCGGTACGCTGAAGTGGCTGCCGAAGCCGATGCCAAACGGTTCGCCGTAGGGGGTCTCGCCGGGGATGACCATGACGCTGAAAACGGGGTAGCCGAAGTCATCGACCACGCAATGCGCAGCGGTGAGCACGACGTTGAAGTTCAACATCGAGCCCGTGCACTCCCAGAGCAGGTCGCCGAAATAATCGATGGCGATGAGGTGCGCGATCGACCGCCACGGCGCTTCCGTCGTGTCCGCAATCGGGATCCGGTCGTCGGTCCCGAAGACCGTCGCGGCCGTGACGCGCCCGTCGTCGCCGGCTGCCGCGCGCACCCTGGCGGCCGCCGGGGCCGGTTCGTCCGGGACGTGGAGGTCGTAGCTCCGGGGAGCGAGCAGATCCTCTTCGCCGCCGCCTCCGCCGGCGCTCACCGTGGCTACGGCGAACGTCCCCAATAGTAGGCCGCCGAGGCACACCGCCGCGATGTTCCAGGTTCGTCCCCACGCCACGCTGTCGCTCCTTCACGCGCAGTCCGCGTTTCCTCGGAAGCAGACTATCCACGGAAGGGCGACACCTGGTGTCGAAGTCGTGGGGGGGGCGGGGCGTAAAAGAAAGGCGAATCCAGATCGGCCGCTCGCAGGTCCGCCGCCTGGGCGGCGAGCGAACCATCGCTGGCGAGCCCTGGCAACCGCAGTACGAACGGCTCCTCGGCGGGCGGCGTGGCGGTTGCGGTCGCAGTTGGCGTGGGCGTTGCGGTCGCGGTCGCCGTTGGAGTGAACGTCGGAACCGGCGTGTTCGTTGGCGTCGCGGTGTGCGTGGGCGTCGCCGTGTTCGTTGGAGTCTCCGTCGCCGGCTCGTCCGTGCCGTAGAGCGCCTGCACGCCGGCGCGGTCATCGGCGGTAATAGTGCGCTGCTGTTCCCCGTCGCCCAGCGTCGGCAGCATCACCGCCCCGGGCGCGTTCGAGTGGTCGAGTCCCAGTGCATGGCCAAGCTCGTGCAGCATGGTGCTGTTGAGGTCATAGGAGTCGACCGGGGTCGGTGTCGAGGTCGTCCAGTCGAAGGTCGAGTTCAGTTGCAGATCGAACTCCATCACCCGCGCGATGCCGTCGATGCTCGATCCGTCCGACAGCGCGCACGTTCGCCCCAGCACCCCCGGTGGCAGGTTCGCGGAGAAGCGGATCGTGTTGACGCCATCGCCCGAAAACAGCCCGCACGTGTTCGCGCTGACGGTGCTCGTCGTGCCCGCGTACGCGAACCGGAACGACTGGCCCGGGACCGAGCTCCACTGTTGCATCGCCCACTGCGCCGTCGACAGCCCGTCCGGGAACCCGGGCGGGTCGAAGTTGTCGTTGTAGTACACGGGCACCGGGATGTCCTCCGGCGCCCACTTCTGCCAGAGCTTGTACGCGGCCGAGACATCGCCGCCGGGGCGGAACGAGCCCGGGGCTGCCTCGTCGGCGGCGAGTTCGGGGTCGGCGCGCGTGGTGTCCACCAGGATGTAGATCTGCACGGCGCGCCCATCGGGCAGCGGCAGGAGCCGTGTCACTTCCTGGACCGTTGGCGCCGGCGGCTGGGTCCCCGCGGCGGCCCCGGCGATCGCGGCCACCCCGAGCAGGAGCCCGGCCACACATACGGCCGCCGCGCTCCAGTATCGGATTCCCCGCTCCATGGGCACCTTCCTTCTTTCCCGCGCGCGGTTCTTATGGACGTGGGTGGTACGGTCGAGCCGCCGCACGCCTGCCACTGCCCTCCCCTTAACGCACGAATCGCGACCAGGCGCGACATCAGGTGACGCGATCGGAGCGCACCCTCGCTGCTACCCGGCCGTCAGGAGGTGTCGCATGGCAACCTGGGAGCAGTTCGAAGCGCAGGCGCCCGGGGTCGCTGCCGGCGGCCGCAAGCTCATCTACCAGTTCGGGATCGGCCTCGGGTACCTCGCGACCAACCGGCCCGACGGCGGCATCCGCATCCACCCGTTCTGCCCGGTGCTCGAAGGCGGCCACCTGTACGGGTTCATCGTGCCGTCGCCGAAGCGGAACGACCTCCTGCGCGATGGCCGGTACGCCTTCCACACCTTCGCGGCCGAAGACCGCGACGACGAGTTCTTCTGCTCCGGCGCCGCCCGCCATATCGACGACGAAGCCACGTGGGCCCGCGCCCTCACGAAGTACCAGGCGGATGGCGGGAACGCCGTCGCGGCGGAGCTGCTGTTCGAATTCGAGCTCGACCGCGCCATGCTCGCGACCTACAAGCCGCGTAGCGAAGGCGACACCTGGCCGCCGCAGTACCGGACGTGGCGCGCCGATCGTTAAGAAATCGGCGTTCGGATAGACGTAGAACAAGCGTTCTGATACGGTGGTCGCCGAACCGCAATGCGAGGCTGTCGCAGCGTCCAGGCCGTCGCCGGCAGCCGCGGCACACCGGTCCGCCTCGAACCGAGGTTTCCGGCTGCCCCTCCCCGCAGCCGTTACCTGTCCCTCATCCCCTCAGGAGGACATCCATGCAGGTCAACGACGTCATCATCAACCTCAACAGCCCCAACCCCGAACGGCTCGCCGAGTTCTATCGCGACAAGGTGGGCCTCCCGCAGCTCGAGGGCATGGGCCCCACCGCCTTCAGGGCCGGACCGGCCGCGTTCATCATCGACGGTCACAGCGAGGTCAACGGCCCGGCCGAACAGCCGGCGCGCTGGCTCTTCAACCTCCGCGTGCCCGACGTCCAGGCCGAACAGGAGCGGATGAAGCAGGCCGGCGTGAAGTTCATTCGCGAGCTCGGCCAGGAATACTGGGGTGGCGTCATCTCCACGTTCGTCGACCCCGACGGCAACTACGTCCAGCTCATCAACTGGCAGGATCAGGCGTCCTGACCCTGGCGTAGGTGCGGGCCGCGGATGGCGAACAGGCCCATCCGCGGCCCTTCCCGCGCCTTGTCCGGGCGTTTTGCCCCGGCGCTGGCCGGGCCGATATACTGAATTGTCCCGGTCGAAGTCCCTAAGGGAGGCGATACCGCCGTTGTGATCCCCGAGTCGGACAATCCGCACGAAGCCTGTGGCGTCTTTGGGGTGTACGCACCCGGTGAAGACGTAGCCCGCCTTACCTTCTACGGTCTCTACGCACTCCAGCATCGCGGTCAGGAAAGCGCTGGTATCGCGGCCAGCAACGGCACAGAACGGTTCAGTCTCCGCACCGGCATGGGCCTCGTCTCCCAGGTCTTCGACGAAGAGGACCTCGCGTTCCTGCGCGGCCACATGGCCATCGGCCACACGCGGTACAGCACCGCCGGCGGATCCCTCGCCTGCAACGCCCAGCCGATCATCGTCCACGACCACGAAACCGGCGCCGAAATCGCCCTCGCGCACAACGGCAACCTGACGAACGTCGCCGTCATCCGCGAGGACCTCGAAGCGCAGGGCGTGCAATTCGCGTCGAACGCCGACTCCGAAGTCATCGCGCATTTGCTGGCGATGGCCCCCGGTACCTGGGAAGAGAAGTTCCACTACGTGATGCGCCGCATCGAGGGCGCCTACAGCCTCGTCATCATGACCCGCGACCGGCTCTTCGCCGTCCGCGACCCGCTCGGCGTGCGGCCGCTCTGCCTCGGCCGCCTCGCGCATGGCTGGGTCGCTGCGTCGGAATCGTGCGCACTCGAGCACCTCGGCGTCCCCATGGAGCGCGAGGTACAGCCGGGCGAAGTCGTCCAGATCGACGCCGCCGGCACGCGCAGCTTCTTCCCGGTCGCACGTCCCGCCCGCCGCGCGGCCTGCACCTTCGAGTACATCTATTTCGCGCGGCCCGATAGCCGCCTCGCCGGGAAGCTCATCTACCCGGTGCGCGAAGAGATGGGCGCTCAGCTCGCGCGCGAGCACCCGGTCGACGCCGACATCGTGATCGGCGTGCCCGATTCGGCCATCCCGGCGGCCATCGGCTACGCGCGCGAGGCCGGCCTCCCCTACCGCGAGGGCTTCGTGAAGAACCGCTACGTCGGCCGCACGTTTATCCAGCCCGACCAGCGCATCCGCGAAGCCGGCGTCAGCCTCAAGTTCAACGTCCTCGAAGAGGTGGTGCGCGGCAAGCGCGTGATCATCGTCGACGATTCGATCGTGCGCGGCACCACCACGCCGCGGGTCATCGCTCTGCTCCGGCGGGCCGGCGCCGCCGAGGTGCACATGCGCATCACCGCCCCGCCCATCGTCTCGCCCTGCTTCTTCGGCGTCGACATGGCGACGAAGTCGGAGCTCATCGCCGCGAACAAGAGCGTCGAGGAGATCCGCGAGCACATCGGCGCCGATAGCCTCGGCTACCTCAGCGTCGAAGGACTGATCGAGGCCACCGGCCAGGGCGAGAACGAACTCTGCAACGCCTGCTTCACGGGCCGCTACCCCATCAACGTCCAGCTTCACATGGACCAGATGGAACAGACGGTGCGCGAACCCGCGCTCGCCGCGGCGGAGAGCCTGAACCGCGCGGGACGGCCGTAGGGGCTGTCGGCTTTCGGCTGTCGGCTGTCGGCTTTCAGCCGGCCGGGTGTTCGCGGCGGGCCCTGCCCCGGGATGATGGTCCGTACGGGCCTCCAACCGTCGGCTGTGCTCGATGATGGGCGTTGGCCGCCACGGGCGGCTCGCCGAAGGCCGAAAGCCGACAGCCGACAGCCGACAGCCGAACGCCGAACGCCCTTCCTCGCTCGCCCGCGTACAATCCGCCTATGGCCGAATCGGCGAACGGCGTTGCCAGCTACCGGAGGATTCGCGAACTCCACGAGAGCGACCGTCCGCGCGAGAAGCTACTCGCCCACGGCCCGGAGGTGCTCTCCGACGCCGAGCTCGTCGCCATCGTCATCGGTTCGGGGTTGCGCGGCGAGAACGTGATCGAGTTGTCGCGCCGCATCCTCGATGACCTCGGCCATCTGGCCGGGCTCGTGCGCTCCGACGCCCGCTCGCTCCAGCGGGCGCGCGGCCTCGGGCCGGCCAAGGCGGCACAGGTCGCGGCCGCCATCGAGCTCGGCCGGCGCGTCCAGCAGATCGACCCCGAACAGCGGCCGCTGCTCACCTCGCCCGAGGCCGTCTACCGCTTCGCAGGCAGCCGCCTGCTCGGGAAGACGCGCGAACAGCTCCTCGTGCTTTCGCTCGATACGAAGGGCCGGCTCATCGGCGCACCGCAGGCCACGCCCGGCCACGTGAGTGCTGTCGCGGTCCGTGCCGCCGAGGTGTTCCGCGAGCCGATAGTCCTCGAAGCAACCTCCGTCATCCTCGTGCACAACCACCCGTCCGGCGATCCCGCGCCCAGTCCGCAGGATGTCGCCGTCACCCGCGACCTGGTCGCGGCGGGGCAGCTCCTGGGCATCGAGGTGCTCGACCACGTGATTGTCGGGCAGAGCCGCTTCGTGAGCATGCAGCGCGAAGGGCTCGGGTTCGGCAAGCGGAAGTAGCGTCAGGCGCGCTGGAGGCGCACGGGCAGCGGACGCCGCCCAAAGCCCATGGCGCTCGCCTTCACTTCGGGAATTTCGCCGCCCACCTCGATCGATGCGAACCGGTCGAGCAGCGTGCGCAGCGCAATCCGCGCCTCGAGACGGGCCAGGTTCGCGCCCAGGCAGAAGTGCAGCCCCCAGCCGAAGCCGAGTTGCGGGTTCGGGTCGCGCGTGAGGTCGACCTTCTCCGGTTCCTCGAACACGGCGGGGTCGTGGTTCGCCGCGGCGATGCCCAGGTAG
>JBLNCO010000345.1:0-3522 GCA_050260715.1 Hyphomicrobiales bacterium
GCTCCAGCCCGACTCCCTGCGCGGCGATGCGGTCGCCGAGCAGCTGCGAGCGTTCGAACCCGAGGTCACCGTGGTCGCCGCCTACGGCAAGATTCTTCCGCGGGCTGTGCTGGCCATCCCCGCCCGCGGCAACGTCAACGTCCACGCCTCACTGCTGCCGCGCTGGCGCGGCGCCTCTCCCATCGCGGCGGCCATCCTCGCGGGCGACGCCGAGACGGGTGTCTCCATCATGGAAATGGCCCCGAAGATGGACGCCGGGCCCGTGATTGCGCAGGCGAAGGCGGCGATCACGCCCGAGCACACGACGGGCACGCTCGAACAGCAGCTCGCCACGCTCGGCGCCGAGCTCCTCGTCGAAACGCTGCCGCGCTGGCTCGCGGGCGAAGTCGCCGCCCGGCCCCAGGACGAATCCGCGGTCACCTACTGCGGCCTCGTCCGCAAGGAAGACGGCCACCTCCGCGCCGGGATGACCGCCGCCGAGGCCGAGCGAGCCGTTCGCGCCTACAACCCCTGGCCCGGCGCCTACGTCGAGTACCGCGGGCAGCGGCTCGCTATCTGGAAAGCCCACACTGCCCCCGCGGGAGAGGGGCCCGAGCCGGGTGCTACGCTGGTTGTGGAGCGCCGCCCCGCCATTGCCTTCCGCGACGGCCTGCTCGTGCTCGACGAGGTGCAGCGCACCGGCGCGAAGCGCGTCGCCGCCGGCCAGTTTCTCAACGGCGAACGCGGCCAGCTCCCACCCGCCGTAGGACTCGCATGACCGACCTCTACCGTCTGCTCCCGAACGAGATGGATGAGCTGATGCTCAGCCTGGGCCAGCCGCGCTATCGCGCCGACCAGGTACTGCGCGCGCTCTACCAGGGCTCGCCCGCCTCGCTCGGGGACCTGCGCCAGCTCCCAGCCGCGCTGCGCGAACAGCTCCGCGAGGCGGGGTACACCATCGGTTCCGCGCAGGAGGTGCGCCGCGTCGCCAGCGACGACGGCGAGACCATCAAGCTCCTGCTCCGGATGGCCGATGGCACGCTCATCGAAACCGTCCTGATGCAGTACCCGGAGCCCGGCCGCCACCCGCGTTCGACCGTCTGCGTTTCGACGCAGGCCGGCTGCGCGATGGGCTGCGTCTTCTGCGCGACCGGCCAGATGGGCTTCGAACGCAACCTCAGGGCCGAGGAGGTCGTGGCCCAGGTGCTGCACATCGCCCGCCTCCTGCGCGAGCGCGGCGAGCACGTCACGAACGTCGTGTTCATGGGTATGGGCGAACCGCTGGCGAACTACGCCGAGACCATCCGCGCCATCCGCCTTCTCACCGGCGCCCACACGTTCGGGCTCTCGCAGCGCGCGGTCACCGTTTCGACGGTTGGGGTCCTGCGCGGGATCGACCGGCTCGCCGGCGAGGGGCTACAGGTTGGCCTGGCCATTTCGCTGCACGCCCCGAACGACGCTCTCCGGCAGGAGCTCGTGCCCACCGCCGGACCCCGCTCAGTGGGCGACCTCGTTTCGGCCGCGCGGCGCTACTTCAAGACCACCGGCCGCCGCGTCAGCTTCGAATACGCGCTCATCGCCGAGAAGAACGACTCGCCCGAACTCGCCCGCGAGCTGGCCGTGCTCCTCCGCGGCTCGGGCGCGCACGTGAACCTGATTCCCGTGAACCCCACCGCAGGCGGATTTGCGCGGCCCGCGCGCAGGCGCGTGCTCGAATTCGAACGCGTCCTCCGGGAGGCTGGCGTGAACGTGACCGTCCGCGTCGAAAAGGGCACCGAGATCTCCGCCGCGTGCGGCCAGCTCCGCACGGACGAGCAGCAGCAGCGCGCCCTGATTTCGCTCGACGAGGTTAGCGGAACGAGCGGCGGGCCAGTGCGCGGCCGCCGGCAATCAGGCCTTTCCCCAGCGCCATCCCCAGCCCGATAGCGAACGCGGTCCGCAGGTCGAACCAGGTGTGCACGTCGCCGCGCACCATCGGCGAGACGAGAATGCCCGCGCGCACTTCGTCGCAGGCAACCGACTTCGCGACGACGACGCCGGCGTTGCTCTGGCGCAGTGTGCCGGCTTCGAAACTGGCCACGCCGACGGCGCTGCCCTGCATGGTCGCCTGTCCCGCGCGTAGCCGGGCCACCGCCGCCTGCTCGAGGGTCGCCACGTCCGCATCGAGATGCCGGACGGCGCTGCGGTCGACATTCACCGTGGTGGCGGTCAACTCATCGAGCCGTTCCCCGGTCCATGTGGACGTCGACGAGCCGTTGCGCTGTGCCATACGGAAACCTCCGATTGGCCCAACGTAGACTGCACCTCCTGAAGGCGCAATCCTCGATCCGTGCGTACCGCCGACTTCGACTTCGACCTGCCTCCGGAGCTCATCGCGCAGCAACCCGCCGAGCCCCGCGACGCCGCGCGGCTGATGGTCCTCCACCGCGCGGCGCAGTCGATTGAACATCGTACGTTCCGCGACCTGCCGCAGCTGCTCTCGCCGGGTGACCTGCTCGTGGTGAACGACACGCGCGTGATGGCCGCGCGGCTCTACGGCACGCGTCCGGACACCGGCGGCCACGTCGAGGCGCTCCTCGTGCGGCCCCTCACCGACCGCCGCTGGGAGGCGCTATTCCGCCCGGGCCGCCAGGCGGTGCCCGGCCGCGAATTCCACTTCGCCGCCCACGACGGCGACTTGCCGGCGACGGTGCTCCGGCGGGAGGGTGACACCGTCGAGCTCGAATTCGCCCGCGAGTTCGACCCCGCGACGGTGGGCGAAGTGCCGCTGCCACCCTACATCCGCCACTTCGCCGGCGATCCCGAGCGCTACCAGACCGTCTACAGCCGTGAGGCGAGGAGCTCGGCGGCGCCCACAGCCGGCCTGCATTTCACGCCCGGGCTCTTCGCCGCCCTCGCCGGGCGTGGCATCGAACGGACTGCGGTTACGCTCGAAGTCGGCCCCGGCACGTTCAAGCCCGTCACCGCCGACGACCCCCGCGACCACGACCTCCACGCCGAACACATCACCCTGCCCCCGGATGCAGCGGCGGCCATCAATCGCGCGAAGGGCGAGGGCCGCCGGGTCGTTGCGGTCGGGACAACCGTGGTCCGCACGCTCGAGCACGTGATGCGCGAGCAGGGGCAAATCGAGCCCTGCGAGGGCTGGACGCGCCTCAAGATACTGCCGGGCGACCGGTTCCTCGCGGTCGACGCGCTCATCACGAACTTTCACCTGCCGCGCTCGACGCTGCTCATGCTGGTCAGCGCGTTCGCGGGGACCGAATTCGTGCTGCGGGCCTACCACGAGGCCGTTCGCGAACGGTACCGCTTCTACAGCTTCGGCGACGCCATGCTCGTGCTCCCCTGAGCCGGCAGGCGCCAGCGGCCGTCCTCCTGTTCGACCAGCCCATCGCGCTCGAGCGCGAAGAGGTACTTCGGCACGGCATCGCGATGCTGCTCGGGCAGCAGCGCCGCGAGTTCGCCAGCGCTCAGCCCGGCGTGGCGGCGCAGTGCATCGACCAGCCGGCCACGCGCGAACCGTGCGGTGTCCTCGAAACGGAC
>JBLNCO010000346.1:0-3239 GCA_050260715.1 Hyphomicrobiales bacterium
ACCGCCGCGATCCTGACCGGGGCCGCCCTGTCCTACCTGCTCGCCGACCCCAGGCTGGCGTTCGCGTCAGCGGCCGCGTTCGGTGCAGCGGAGCTGGCAGACATGCTGGTGTATGCGCCGCTGCGCCGCCGCGGTCTCCTGCTGGCGGTGTTCGCATCCAACGCGGTCGGCCTGGGCGTCGACTCGTGGCTGTTCCTGCAGCTGGCGTTTGGTGATCTGCAGTATCTGCCGGGTCAGATCCTCGCCAAGACGTACATGACGATCCTGGCGGCCATCGTGCTCGCTGTGATCGTGCGGCATCGGATGCGGTCCAACCCGCCGGTGGTGGGCGAGCCGTGCCACTGCACCACGCTGGAGCGGGCGCTGTGCGGGCACTGCCGGCACGACCTGTGCGAGGACTGCAAGCAGTGCACGGGCGCCGGACACGAGCGGCACGAGTGCATAGCGCTGACGGTCTCATGACCCCAGATGACTTCTACGTCGGGGTGAAGCCCCATCTGATGGCGCACACCAGCGTCCCGGTGATGGTCTCCGACGTGAACCTGCGGAACCGGAAGAAACTACCCGTCGCGAACGGTCCGATCACGGTCGACTCGGAAGGCTTCGAGCATCTGCGAAAGCACGGCCGCTGGACCCGCACACCCCGCCAGTACGCGGCCGATGTCCGCCGCTACCAGGACTTCTACGGGCCCCTGTTCCGTGGGGCGTTCGAGCAGGACTGGATGTGCGAGGACCCCATCATCCACGGCGGCGGCTCGGGGAAGCACCGGTTCGTCGGGACGGGCCTGTCCATCAAGGAGCACCTGCACCGCACGGTCGGGAACTACCTGGACCTGATGGGCATCGACGACACCCTCCAGATATACCCCGTCGTCCAGGGCAGTCGGATTCAGCACTACGAGTACTGCGCCAACCTGTTCGACAAGTCTGGTGTTGACCTGCGGAAACTGCCCGTCGTCGGGATCGGGTCGGTGTGCCGAATCCAAGGCACCCCCGAGGCAGTCGGCATCGTCCAGCATGTGGCGTCCATCGTCGGCGTCGGCCGGCTGCACGCGTTCGGATTCAAAACCGAGGGCCTGCGTCAGGTCGGCCATCTGGTGGGCCGCGCGGACTCGTTCGCGTGGGGCATCGACGGGATGCACACCCAACCGGGATGCGATTTCCGCCTGTCACGGGACAAGCCCCACAAGCACGAAGGGAACTGTCTCCGCTTCATGCTCGAGTGGCGCCAAGGCGTCCTCGACGCCATCGGCAAGCCGCTGCCGCGCCCGCTGCGCCCTGACCCGGCGGCCCGTAAGGCAGGGGCCGGCCAGATGACGTTCGACGACCTCGACGACTTCGTGGAGGCCGCCTGATGGCCGCGTTCCTGTTGTGGCCGCTGGCCGTCCTTGAGCACACCCACCACGCACTCACCCGCCTCCACACCGCCATCACCCGAAGGACCAGCCGATGAACGACGCCCTGCGCACCAACATCGTGTTCTACGGCTCCCGTGCCGACGCCGGCGACCTCACCCGCGAGAACGCCGCCCTGGGGCTCGTCGAAGCCGCCTGCGGCCGTCTCAGCCTCGCGCAGGCCCGGCAGGCGGTCGACACCTGGCAGGGCTACCTGCAGCGCCCGGCAGTGGATCCGGGCGCGCGGCGGGCGTTCCTGTCCCGCCTGTTCACCCGCCGCACCACCAACCCGAAGGAGACCAGCAACCGATGACCGCACTCCCCGTCAAGGCCTTCGACCTGCGCACCATCGCCCGCCGCCACGGCTGGGACAACACCGACGAGGCCAACGAGCAGAAGACCCGCATCGACCTCACCCTGACCAACGGCAACACCCAGTTCGTCCTCACCTGGGAAGCCCGTACCCGGAACGGCCGCTACCGGCTGACCGGCAAGCACGCGGTCATCGACGGCGAGCAGCGCGACGGCATGTCCTACGACGAGATCACCGCCCACATCGAAGCCCATCCGGTGCCGATCCCGGAGCTGTCCGAGTACGACTTCATGGAGCTGGTCGCGTTCCAGTTCAAGGTGGAGTGGGAGCGCTCGTTCCCGTACACGTGGTCCAACTACCCGCCGCACTTCGAGGCGCCGGACCTCGCCGAGTACGGCACGGTCCGGTGGAAGTTCTCCCGCCTGTACTCGCAGTACAAGCCGAAGGTGAAGGCCTGGCAGGCGAAGGTCGGCGGGGAGCGTGCGTGCGAGCTGCACAACGCCCACATCGACGAACGCCGCCAGCGCGCCGAGGACGCCCGCCTGTTCGGTATCCGCTGTGAGGACGGCGTCGTCATCACCTGCGCCTCGCAGGAGTACCGGGATCGTCTGTGGGGCGAGCTGAAGGAGGACGCCGGCAAGCCGCATCGCCGTGTCCCGGCTGCGCTGCTGGCCCGTGAGGTCGCGGGCGGGGAGTGGGCGGAGGTCGCCGCATGAACGCCCGCCTGCGCCTCACCGCGATCGCCCTGGTGCTCGCGTTCGCCCTGCCCGGCCTCCCGGCCATCTTCACCCACTCATGAGGAGGTACCACCGCGTGACCGCCACGCCCGAAACCACGTCCACCACCGACACGCAGCACCACTTCCTGACCGGCCTGGCCCAGCAGGGCCGTTACGCGCACGAGTTCGCGCGGGCCGGGAAGACGCAGGAGGCCCTGGAGCACTGCGCGGCCATCGAACGCCTCACCACCGCCTACCGCCTGGCTATCGGCGCGGAGCAGCCGAAGGCCATCCACCGGCACTTCGGCCTTTCGTACGCCAACTACCTGGTGCTCTCGCGCACCCTGCTGCAGTCCATGCCGGACCAGTGGCAGGCCCGGTTCGTGGCTCTGCTCGACGAGATGCACGACGCGTTCCAGCACGTCCCGCAGGCCGAGGCGTACGAGGTGACCGCCGGAACCGAGCACATCGTCAACGAGATGACGCCAGACCAGCTCGAGGAGGCGGGCATCACCGAGGACGAGTACGACGAGCCGGTACCCGAGGATCTCTCGCCGTTCGATCTCGCCGAGTGGCGCGAGGAGCACGCGAAGGACGTGTCGACGTACTACGACCGCGACGGTAACGAGGTCGACCCGGACTCGTACGTGCTGATCCCGTGCGCCGATCCGGTGCCGCACTACAACCGTGGCCGCGCCCGTATCGAGCCGCGCCTGGGCGGTGGCCAGTGAGCGTCCTGGAGATGATGCCGACGGAGCCGGAGCTGTCCGTCTACCTGGAGCAGCAGGGAACCTCCGCCGCCGTGTTCGACAGC
>JBLNCO010000347.1:0-6088 GCA_050260715.1 Hyphomicrobiales bacterium
CTCCGCGAGGATCGCGCGGCGGAGGGTGGGGTCGGGCACGAGGGGCGCGATCTCCTCGTCGGACCAGCGCGGGAAGGCCCCGTGTTTCTCCAGGTAGTCGAACAGCTGGGCGCGGCCGCCCGGGCCGGATTCGCGCTCGAAGAGCGCCATGCGGTCATCGGTACCGTAGGGCAGCCCGGCATCGACAAACACGAGCGACGCGACGGCAGGCTCGGCCTCGGCGGCAATGGCGGGCAACAGCGGCCCGGCGCCGCTGTGGCCGAGCAGCGTCACTCCCTGGCGGCCGTCGAGCGCCACGGCGACCGAGGCGATGTGCTGCGTGGCGAAGGATGGCTCGCCGTTGTCCTCGAGCGGCACGACCTCGGCCGCCGCCCCGGCGGCGGCGAACGCCTCGGCCAGCGGCTGCATCGAAGCCGGCCCCAGCAGGGGCGACGGCACGAGGACGATCTCCACCATGGGGCCACGGTAGCACCGCGGCGCAAGCCACCTGCCGCTCGAATAATGCGGGCGTGACAGATCAGTTCGAGGGCGTTACTCCAAGCCGGATTCGCTCGGCCCGGGCCAATCGGGCACGTTCGACCTCATCATCTTCGGCGCCGACGAATTCAGTTACGCGACCTACCGCGTATGGGTGGACGCGAACCCGCAATGACGATGGCTAGCGGATGACGCCCGCCTCGCGCATTTTCGCGATCTCCTCTTCGCTATAGCCCGCATCGGCGAGCACCGCATCGGTATCCCCGCCGAGAATGGGGCTGGGTCCCTGTGGGGCGAGCGGCGAATCGGACATCTGGAAGGGTGGCCCGACCATGCGCATGTGGCCGAGCAGCGGGTGTTCGAGCTCGACTTCCAGCCCGTTTTCGAGCGTCTGCGGGTGGCCGAAGAGCTCTTCGATGAAGTAAAGCGGGCCCGCCGGGACGCCTGCCTTCTCGAAGATCTGGCCCCACTCCTCGGTCGTCTTCGTCCGGTAGAGCGCCTCGGCTTCGGCCACGAGCTTCGGGCCGAGTTCGGCCCAGCCTTCGGGCATCATCTCGAACGAGCCGTCGGGCTTGTAGCGCGGGTCGTGGAGCCCGGTCGCCGCGAGCACCTTTCGGCGCAACGGGTCGCTGAGGGCGCCGACCGCGATGAAGCCGTCTTTGGTCTGGAACACGCGGTAGTAGATGTTGCCCGGGGCAACGGGCCGGAACTTGCGGTGCACCTGCTGCTGTTCGGCGAAGCTCTTGCCGGCGAGGCGAGCCTCCTTGAGCTCATCGAGCATCGGCGCGACCACGTCGTTGTCCCACGCATCGATCCAGGTGAACTGCGAGGTCTGCATCGCGAGGGCGGTGCCCATGAGCGTGCAGTCGATGCGCTGCCCGCGGCCCGTCTTCTCGCGGTGGTAGAGCGCGGCACTGACGGCGTTGGCCATCTGGATGCCCGTCGCGTAGTCGGCGACGGCGGGGTAGATGAAGGTCGGGACGTCGCCCATCATCTTGCCTTCGCCGGCCATGAGGCCCGTCATCGCCTGGACGACGAGGTCGTAGCCGCCGCGGTGCGCGAGGGGCCCGTGGCGCCCGAAGGCGGTGTTCTCGGCGTAGATGATCCGCGGGTTGATGGCGCTGAGCGTGTGGTAATCGATCTTCAGCTGCTCGGCGACACCCGGCCGGTAGTTGATGAGCACCACGTCGGCGTCGCGCGCGAGGCGATGGATGGCCTCCTGCGCTTCGGGGCGGGTCATGTCCATGGCGACGCCCCGCTTGCCGCGGTTGAGGCTCGCGAAGGTCCGGGATTCCTTGGGGACGAGCTCGACGAAGATACGCCACGGCTCACCTTCGATGGGTTCGAACTTGATGACCTCGGCGCCCATGTCGGCGAGGTGCATGCCACAGAAGGGGCCGGCGATGATTTGCGTAAATTCGAGCACGCGCACGCCCGAGAGCGGACCTGACGTCATTTTGAAATCCCAACCTCGCTTTCCGGGCGGGATTCTACGCGCTGCGGACGGTGATGGGGGCGAAAGTTATTGGCGAGCCGCGAACCGCGACCGACGGCGGTGTGGTTCAATGCCGGTATGACTCATCCCTGGCACGACATCGCCGTCGACCCCTCCCGCATCGGCGAAGAGCTCCCGGTCGTCATCGAGATTCCCGCGGGGAGCAAGAACAAGTACGAGCTCGATAAGGTGAGCGGGCTGCTGCGGCTCGACCGCGTGCTCTACTCGAGCGTGCATTACCCGGCGAACTACGGATTCATCCCGCGGTCGTTCTGCGACGACGGCGACCCGCTCGACGTGCTCGTGCTGGGGCAGGAGCCGATGGTCCCGCTGACGATCTGCCTGGTGCGGCCGATCGGCGTGATGCACATGCGCGACCAGGGCAAGGCGGACGAGAAGATCCTCGCGGTGAACGCCCACGACCCGGCCTACGCGCACATCGCCGAGCTGGACGATGCGCCGCCGCACCTGATGCGCGAAATCACCCGGTTCTTCCTGGACTATAAGGTGCTCGAAGAGAAGGAAGTGCTCATCGACCCGTTCGAGGGCCGGGAGCGCGCGCTGGCGGTGATCGCCAAAGCGCTCGACGACTACGCGAACCTGCCACCGGAGAAGCGCGGACCGGGCGCCCTCAACACCTGACCCGGTACAATCGGCGCATGGCACGACTGCACATCGATGTCACCGACCTGGCGGCGGAACTCGACCTTGCCCTGGAGCACCTGCGCCGCGGCGCCGACGTGTTACTCGAACGGGATGGCGCCGTGGTGGCGCGCCTCGCGCCGCCGGACGCGAGCAGCGGCGAAGCGCCATCGAACCAGGAGCTGCGCTTCTCGTTCGACGACTTCACGAACGGGTTCGATAGCTTCGACCCGAATTCGAACACCATGGCTGCGGCCATGGCGCTGCTCCACGGCAACGGCGCGGCCCAGCCCTCGATGATGGACTCCTGGGACGAGCTGGCCCAGGAAGAGGCGTTCCTCGAAATGCTCGCCTCCGAAGGCGGCACCGACGAGATCTAGCGCAGCCCGCTAGCGCTGGTTCGCGTCGCTGAGTCCGATGCCCTCGGGGCTCGTGCGCTCCCCGTCGGGATCAGATTCGAGCAGGAACGGCGATGGCGTGTGGACGTTGCGGGACTCACTTTCGCCGTCCCCGTAGCCGTCGTGCGCGTCGCCGCCCTTGTCGAGATCGCGGAGCGGCGCGTCGAAACTCCGCTCCTCCTCGCGCGGATGCGCCATTGGTTCACCCTCCTCCCGATGATGCCGCCATGTTCGCAGGGTGCGCGGTAACGACGGGAAACGAACCCGCACGGGTTGCTCGAAGCCGCATCACAGCTTGCGGGAAGGGCACGAAGAACGGGGCCGCCAGTTCCGGGCGGCCCCGTCGCTGCCGGTCGCACCAGAGGGGTCTAGTCGTCGTCGGCGTAGCGCGCGGCGCCGCCGAAGCCCGGCCGCGGAGGCGGCGGAGGCGCGGGCGGCCCATCGAAGTCGGTATCGGTGCGGCGGACCCAGCCGCGGCTGGCGCCACCGATGGGAGCACTGCCGCCGCGGGAGCCACCCCGGTCACGGTCACGTTCGCCGCGCGGGGCGCGATCGCCGCCGCCCGAGCGGCCGCGGTCGCGGCCGAAGCCGCCGCGGTCGCCGCCGCCGGACCCGTTGCCGCCGCGGCCACGGCCGCCGCGATCATTGCCACCGCGGCCACCACGTCCGCGGCCACCGCCGCCGCCACCCACGCCTGCGGAGGGCGCCGGCGGCTCCTCGCCGAGGAGCACGGCCCGCCGCGAGAGGTTGATGCGGCCGAGGTTGTCGATCTCGGTGACCATGACGGTCACTTCGTCGCCCACGCTCACCTCGTCCTCGACGCGGTCGATATGGTCCTCGCCGAGCTGCGAGATGTGGACGAGCCCTTCCTTGCCGGGAAGGATTTCGACGAAGGCGCCGAAGTTCAGGAGCCGGGTGACGTGGCCGGTGTAGATCTCGCCAACCTTCACCTCTTTCGTGAGGCCCTCGATCATCTGGATGGCTTTGCGGGCTACCTGTTCGTTGAGGCCGCCCACGAACACCGTGCCGTCCTCTTCGATGTCGATCGTGGCGCCGCCGGCGTCTTCCTGGATCTTGCGGATGGTCTTGCCGCCGGGGCCGATGACCGTCCCGATGAGGTCGGGGTTGATGCTGATGCGGTACATCTTCGGCGCGTAGTCCGAAACCTCTTCGCGGGGCTCGGGGATCACATCGAGCATGCGGTCGAGGATGTACTCACGGGCTTCGCGGGCCTGCTGGAGCGCGGTCGCGAGCAGCTCCCGCGAGACGCCGCCGATCTTTATGTCCATCTGGAGGGCGGTGATGCCCTGGCGGGTGCCGGCGACCTTGAAGTCCATGTCGCCCATGAAGTCTTCCTGGCCGGCGATGTCGGTCAGGACCTTGTAGTTGCCGTCTTCGCCCATCATCAGGCCCATCGCGATGCCCGCGACCGGCGCCTTGATCGGCACACCCGCATCCATGAGCGCGAGGGTGGACCCGCACACGCTCGCCATGGATGTCGAGCCGTTCGACGACATGACCTCGCTCACGAGGCGGAGGGCGTAGGGGAATTCGTCCTGCGAGGGCAGCACCGGCTCGAGGGCGCGCTCGGCGAGGGCGCCGTGGCCGATTTCCCGGCGGCCGGCGCCGCGCATCGGCCGCACTTCACCGACCGAATACGGCGGGAAGTTGTAATGATGCATGTAGCGCTTCGACTCGTCGGGCGAAAGCGTGTCGAGCTTCTGGGCCATGCTGATGCCGCCGAGTGTGGCAATCGTCAGCACCTGCGTCTGGCCGCGCTGGAAGAGCCCGCTTCCGTGGGTGCGCGGCAGCACGCCGACATGAATGTCGAGCTCGCGGATGTCGGTGATGCCGCGGCCATCGGCGCGGATGCCCTGTTCGAGCACGCGCTTGCGCATCGCCTTCTTGATGACCGAGTAGAGTGCGTCGTTCAGGACGTTCGGCGGGAACTGTTCGCCGAACCGTTCGGCGAGCTCGACTTTCAGGGCCTTGTTCGCGTCGCTACGCTCGCTGGCGGCGGTGCCGATGAGCTCGTCGAGCCGGTCCTTCAGGTATTCGTAGACGACGTTGTAGGCCTCTTCGTTTTCGACGTGGGCGACGAAGGGCTTCTTTTCGGGAGCGGCTTCGGCGGCGATGCGGTCTTGCAACTCGATGATCTGGCGGTTCGCCTGCATGGCCACTTCGATGGCTTCGAGGACGGCGTCTTCGGGCGCTTCCTTCGCGCCGGCTTCGACCATGACCACGGCTTCGCGCGTACCGGCAACGATGATGTCGAGGTCGCCTTCGTCGGCCTGCTGGAACGTGGGGTTCACGATGAACTCGCCGTCGACCCGGGCCACACGGACGGAGCTGACCGGCCCGTTGAACGGGATGTCGCTAATCATGAGGGCGGCGCTGGCGCCAACGGTGATCAGGGTGTCGGGCTGGTTTTCGCGGTCAGCGGAAAGGGTGGTGGCGACGATCTGGACTTCGTTGCGGAAGCCCTTGGGGAAGAGCGGCCGGATGGGCCGGTCGGTCAGGCGCATCGCGAGGATGCCCTCGGTGCTGGCCCGGCCTTCCCGGCGGGGGAAGCCGCCGGGGATCTTGCCGACGGCGTAGAGGCGCTCTTCGTAGTCGACGGTGAGGGGGAAGAAGTCGATCCCTTCCCGTGCGTCGGCCATGCAGGCCGTTACCAGCACAACGGTGTCTCCCTGGCGCACCGTAACGGCACCGTTCGCCTGGCCGGCGAGGATGCCGTGCTGGATGGTGAGGGTTTTGCCCCCAACTTCTAGTTCATAGGTTTTCATTCTGGCTTCGAACTCTCTCTGTCTCTGCTTCCGTTCGCCCTGGTGGTACTCACCACTTCGAACTTCAATAGGGCGGAAGCGTCCCGCTGACTGGGGGACGCCGGCAAAGGGGATTGTGGATTTTCGGCCCGCAGGAACGCGAGATGAACAAAGGCCCCCGCTTACTTGCGGAGGCCGAGGCGCGCGATCACATCGCGATAGCGGTTTACGTCCTTGCGGCTGAGGTAGCGAAGGAGCCGCCGGCGCTGGCCGACGAGCTTGAGCAGGCCGCGTCGCGTGTGGTAGTCGTG